>JAXDMA010000124.1:0-6788 GCA_034666305.1 Vulcanimicrobiota bacterium | reverse complement strand
GCCCCGTCGCAGCACCATTGCGCCGTCCGCCCCGGCGCGATGATGAAATAGGAAAAAGACCTCTGAACGCGACGAAACCGTGTAAGTTGCCTTGCACGGTTTCTATCAGCGTGAGAATCGATCTGCGCTTGTTTTCGCCAACTTTCATCGGCCAAAACGGCGTCGAACTTCGAATCGGCGCTTCTCTTAAAATGCCGCTCCGCTTTCGCTTCACGTCATCTCACTTTTCACGCCGGCGAGCCTCTCACTGCTCGCCCGCCTTCGTTGCCTCCGGCGTGAATGCATCATACGGTGCGGTGATGCGGGGTGCAAGAGGTCAAGCCCCTGAAATGGGGGTTGTCCACAAGAACTTTCAGTTCTGCACGTCGACTCACATCAATCCCCGCAATCCACAGCGTGCAGGAGCCGGTAGCGGGTGAGACGCGACAAAGCCGTTCGGTTTCCCGGACGGCTTTGTTTGCGCGAGAATCGATATGCGCGTGTCCTTGCCGAGTCATCGTCGGCCAAGATGGCGTCGAACTTCGCAGGCATCTCTGCCGCGAGCCTCTCGCCGCTCGCCCGTCTTCGTCTCCTCCGACGTGATGGGAGCATAGTGCTCCCTCGCTCGCAAAGCAAGGGGCGCTATCCACCGTTTTTGCGAGCGGTTCTCAGGCGCCTAGGTATGCGGCGACCACGTCGCGGTGCGTGGCGAGCTCGGCGCCGGTGCCGGTGAGCACGATGCGGCCGCGTTCCATCACGTAGGCGCGGTCGGCGAGGGCGAGCGCGCGGCGCGCGTTTTGCTCCACGAGCAGGATGGAGGTGCCGTGCGCGCGCTCTGCGGCGACGATCGCGAAGATCTCGTCGACGAGCTTGGGGGCCAGTCCCATCGACGGTTCGTCCAGCAGCAGCGCCTTTGGACCGATCGCGAGCGCGCGCGCGATTGCGAGCATTTGCTGTTCGCCGCCCGAAAGCGAGCCGGCCGGCACGTTGCGGCGCGTGCGCAAGATCGGAAAGCGATCGAAGAGGCCGTCGATGCGCGCGAAACCTTGGGCGCCGGCGGCGCTCGCCGCGACTTGCAAGTTCTCTTCCACGCTCATGCCCGGCAGCATGCGGCGGCCTTCGGGCACGAGCACGAGGCCGCGCTTCACGCGCGCGTGTGACGGCAGGCGCGTGATGTCGGCGTCCGCGAAGCGAACGTGGCCGCCGCGAATCGGCATGATGCCGGCGAGCGACATCAGCAGCGTCGTTTTTCCCGCGCCGTTTGCACCGACGATCGCGCACAGCGTGCCTTCTTCGAGCGCGATCGAGACGTCGTGGAGCACTTCGATGTTGCCGTAGCCGGCGCGCAACGCGTCGACCGTGAGGAGCTCGCTCACGCGAGCGCGCCCGCGCCGCTGCCGAGGTACGCTTCTACGACGATCGGGTCGCGTGCGACCTCGGCCGGCGTCCCGCGGGCGATGACTTCGCCGAAATTCAGAACGACGACGGCGTCGCAGGCCGCGCGGACGAGCGTCATGTCGTGTTCGATCAGCAGGACCGCGATGCCGGAAGCGGCGATCGCGCGGATCGTGTCGACGAGCCGGGTCGTCTCTGACGGGTTCATCCCCGCGGCCGGCTCGTCGAGCATGACGACGCCGGGCGCTGCGGCGAGCGCGCGGCCGATCTCGAGGCGGCGCTGATCGCCGTACGGCAATGCGCCCGCTTTCGCGGTGAGCTCGACGTGCGCGATACCGGCGCGGTCCAGCAGGGCGGCGAACTCTTCGGCGGTCAGGCGGCCGGGGCGCGCGAACGCGCCGGCTGCCAGGTTCGCGCGTACGTCGAGCGCGCCGAACAAGCGAATGTTTTGATACGTGCGCGCGATGCCGGCGCGCGCGATGCGGTGCGGCGGCAGCCCGTCGATGCGTTTGCCGTCGAGCGAGATCGTGCCCGATGCGAGCGGGGCAAGTCCCGTCGTTGCGTTCACCAGCGTCGTCTTGCCCGCGCCGTTGGGGCCGATGAGGCCGAGCACGCGGCCCGGTTCCACGGCGAGCGAGACGGCGCGCAATGCGTCGACGCCGCCGTAGCGCACGCCGACGTCGTCGAGCACGAGCATCAGCTGCGCACGCGCACGACGCCGCGCCGCCAAAGCGAGGACAAGCCGCCCGGCGCGAACAGGATCACCGCGAGCAGGATGATCCCGTTGCTGATCTCGCGATAGTCCGCGAGAAAGCGGATCGCTTCGGGCAGGATCGAGAGCAGCGCCGCGCCGAGCACGGCGCCGAGCGGGCTCGTCACGCCGCCGACGACGCACCAGACGAGGATCTGCTCCATGCGCGGGAAGCCGAAGTCGCTCGGCGTGAGAAAGAACGACGCGTGCGCGTACAGCGCGCCGGCGAGGCCCGCGATCGCGCCGCCGAGCGCGAGCGAGAGCGTGCGAATGGCGCCGACGTCGATGCCGACGCCGCGTGCGGCGTACTCGTCTTCGCGCACCAGTGCGACGGCGAGCGCGAACTTCGTGCGCGACAAGAAGAAGAGCGCGAGGGCGACGACGGCGAGCGAAGCATAGATCACGGGTGTCGTCGCGTCGTTGGGGATGCCGCTGAGTCCCTCGGCACCGCCCGTGATCTTGAGGTTGTTCGCGAACACGCGCACGATCTCGCCGAAGCCGATGGTCGCGATGGCGAGAAACACGCCGCGCAAACGGCGGACGGGATAGGCCAGCACGGCCGCTACGACGGAGGACACCAGGACCGCGACCACGATCGTCGCGAGCAGCGGCCAGTGCGCGTTCATCGCGAGAATCGCGGATACGTATGCGGCGATGCCGGCGAAGGCCGCTTGCGCGAGCGCGAGCTGGCCCGCTTGCAGCGAAACCGACAGCGAGAGCGCCAAGATGGCGTTGACGCCGATCTGATCGATGAGCCGCGAGTGCTTCGCGTAGAAGTCGGCCAGCGTCGTCATCGCGGCACGCGCGTGTTCAGGCCTGGCGCAGCGCGCGTTTGCCGAACAGCCCCGTCGGCCGCGCGACCAGCAGCGCGAACATGACGCCGAAGACGATCGCGTCGCGCCAAGCGGACGCGCCGTACGCGATCGCGAGCGTTTCGACCGCACCCAAGATGAAGCCGCCGACCACCGCACCCGTCACGCTTCCCATGCCCCCCAGGATGATGACCGCGAGGCCCTTGAGTTCGATGGGTCCGCCCATGTCGAGCGTTACGCTGTTGTACTCCAGGCCGGTCAGCACGCCCGCCGCACCGCCCAGTCCCGACGCGATGAAGAACGTCGCGGCGATCGTGCGTTCGAGGTCGACGCCCAGCAACGCCGCGGCGACGCGGTCTTCGGCGACGGCCCGGATGCGGCGGCCCAGCGTCGACGCGCGCAGCACCCAGCTCAGGCCGAGCATAAGCACGATCGCGGAGAAGAAGATGGCGAGCTCGACGGTCGTGAACGTCACGACGCCGAGGTGAATCGCCGGCGCCGTGTCGAGGCCGCCGGTAGTGAAATGTTTCTCGTCCACACCGTAGATACCGCGCAGGATCGCGCCGATGATGATCGCGACGCCGATCGAGGAGATGAGCGGGACGAGTGTGCCTGCGTTGCGCGCGCGCAGCGGTGCGAAGGCGACGCGGTCGAGCAGGATGCCGATGATTCCCGCGAAGACCGCCGCCGCGAGAAACGCGAGCGGCAGCGGCCAGCCGGCGACGGCAAGCGAGAACGCGGCGAATGCGGCGGCCGTAAAGATCGCCGCGTGCGCCAGATTCAGGATGTCGAGCACGCCGAACACGAGCGTGTACCCAACGGCAAAGAGCGCATAGACGGCGCCTAAGAAGAGCCCGTTCAGGAGCTGCTGGGCGATCACGGCACGTGCACCGTTATCTCAGTGGAAGTATGTGAATCCATCCTTGACGATTGATAAAATCACCGGCGATGATTTTACGTCGCGGTTTCCGTCGAAGCCGATTGGGCCCAGGACGGTTTGGATGACCTTGACGTTCTTGAGGCCGGCTGCCATCTCGTCCTTGGTGGTGGCGCCGTGGGCGACCAGGTATGCGATGATCTGCGCCGCTGCGTACGACTGGGCGGCGAACTGATCCGGCCCTTTGCCGTACTTCGCCGTGTAGTGCTTCACGAAGTCGACGTTGGACGGATACTTCGCGCCCGAATACCAGGCGGCGCCGACGACAGTACCGTGCGCGGACGGTCCGGCGACGGCGTACATCTCGGGCGAGTTGAGTCCGTTGCCGCCGATCATGTGCGTCTTGATGCCGAGCTTACCCGCCTGCTGGATGATCTTGGTGGCTTCGGGGAACAGCGCGCCGACCGCGATTACGTCGGGATGCTTCGACTCGATGCGCGTGAGCGCGGCTTGAAAGTCGGTGTCCTTGATGTGGAACGTCTCGGTGTCGATGACGTCGACGCCCGCGGCCTTGAGCTCGCGCGCGAACACGTCACCGTCGGTCTTGGTGAACGCGTTGTCGTCGCCGTAGATGATCGCGGCCGTCTTGTAATGCCACTTGTCGTGCGTGCGCTTGACGGTGGTCGGGATCACTTGCGACTCCGCGAGCGCGTCGCGATACACCGTCGCGCCCAGCGCGGTCACGCCTTCCGCGGTGGTCGACGTTCCCATCACCGGGAAGCTCGCCTTCGCCGCGATCGGGAATGCCTTGAATGCTTCACCCGAGAGCGTCGGGCCGAGCACGATCGGCGTTTGTCCGTCGCTCATGAACTTCTGCATCAGGTTGACGACCTGCGCTGGATCGGTCGCGGCGTCTTGGACGTCGAACGTGAGGTTTGCGCCGCCCGCGTCGATCTTGCCCGACTTGACGTCGTCGTTCGCAAGCTCGTACGCGTTCTTTTGGGGCGTGCCGTAGACGCCGGCGCCGCCCGTGACGTCGGCGATCACGCCGACGTGGACGGTTTTGCCGGCGGCGGGGCCCTTGGACGCCGCGCCCGAGGGTGCGACGAGCGCGGCGATGGCGACCAGCGCGAGCGCCGGCACCGTGATTCGGTTCATCTCTTCACTCCTGCTCGGGTGGGGTTGAGGCGCGGTTCCCCGGCTCGTCGAGCGCTCCTTCGGAGGCGAGCAGGTACGGGCGCAGGGCGCGCATGAACGCGCCGAAGCGCGCGTCGTGCTCGTCGCTGCTCGGCAATTCGGTATACACGACGACGACCCAGCGCGCGCCGCCCGGCAGCATGAGGATCCCGCCGTCGTGCGCGACCTCGTCCGTGTCGCCCGTCTTGTGCGCGAAGGCGTCGCCCGGCTCGAGCCCGCGCGACAGCTTGACGTCCCACCACGACGTCGCGAGGATGCGGCGCAGCACGGCCGCCTCCGGGACGCGGTCTTGCGCGATTGCGGCGAAGAGCTGCGCGGCGTCGGCGGCCGGGAACGTGTTGCGTCCCGTCGCCTCGGGGTCGTCGATCAGCGGCAACGAGCCCGAGAGCTTGCGCCGGAACGCGGTCGCCGGATAGCCCAGCGCGGCGACGTCGGTGGTGGCGCGCTCCCGGCCCAGGACGTCGTAGAGCTGGTTGGTGGCCACGTTGTCGGAGCGCTGGAGCATGAAGGTCGTGAGCTCCTCGACCGTCGTCCGGTAGCCGGGGACGATCGGGGACGGGGCGTCGTTCGGCGTCGCGTTGCGCGCGTCCACGGTGACCGCGGTGTCCCAGCGCAGGCGGCCGGCCCGGATCGCCACCGCGGCAGCGGCGGCGAGCGGCACTTTGATCATCGAGGCGGGGTAGACCCACCGACCGTCGTCGTGGGACCATGCCGGCCCACCGGCGGCCAGGCTTCGAACGTGAATCTGCGCCGCCGCCAGGCCCGTTTTTTCGGCGAGGGCCGCTAGCTCTGGCTGACGGCCCGTCATTTTGCAAGCACGTACTTGCATGAGGCCGGTTTGTCCGGTATCATGCAAGTACCCACACGCATGAGTTTTTGATGGAACCGACACCGCTTCACTTCCCCCTCCGTTTGCACGCCGGCGACCACGACGCCCGTTCGAAGATCGCGGCCGCGGTCGACGCCCTGCTCGAGCGCGACCTTCCGAGCCCGCGCCTGTCCGTTGCCCTCGACGGCGAGCGGCTCCCCGCCGACGTCGTCGCCGCGCTGATCGCCGGGCTGCGCCGCGTGCGCGAGCACGGCGGCGCGATCGAGGTGGTGCCCGGCAGCGCCGCCGTCCGCGACGCGCTTTTGCTCGCCGGCCTCGACCGGGTTTTCGCGTTTCCGCTGACCCCGGCCGCGCACGTCGCCGGTCGCGGTCTGCTCGCGCGCCTGACGGCCGCCTCGTTCTCGGCAGTGCTCGCGTTCGTGGCAATCCCGGCCCTCGCGGGCGCCGACCGCCCCACCGATCCCGCGGCGATCCTCGCTCGCGTCGAAGAGCGCAACCCCAGCTTGAGCACCTACCAGGGCCGCATGCACGTCGATCTGCGGATGACGTCGTTCCCGTTCATCCGCCAGCACCTCGACGGCACGACGTACTACAAGAGGCCGTCGAACTACGAGGTCGTGTTCGACAAGGTGCCGCCGCTCGCGAAGGGCTTCGACAAGATGTTCGCCGACGTCGGCGATCCCGCGAACTGGGAGAAGCGCTTTTTCGTGACCTATCAGGGCGAGCGCGACTATCAAGGGCGCAAGGACATCGAGCTCAAGCTCGTCCAGCGCGTGCGCGGCATGATCGATCACGAGACGGTCCTCGTCGACCCGAACGCGTGGACGATCGACTCGATCCGTTACGACTACTACAACGGCGGGCACATCACCATGACCCAGACCTTCCGACAGGTCGCGGGCTACTCGATGCTCGCCGAGCAGAACGCCGAGATCGCGATCCCGTACG
>JAXDMA010000123.1:0-16850 GCA_034666305.1 Vulcanimicrobiota bacterium | reverse complement strand
CCATGGACCTCGTCTTGTTCCTGCGCCGCCGCATGCGGCACGGCACGCCGTTCGCCGTCGTCGTCCCGCGCGTCAACCCAGGCTGGATCACGGGCGCGGGTTCGCTGACCGGCGCGCCGTTCTGCGCGGACCGGGCGGAGGCCGTTCGGCTCCTGCGGGAAGCGTGATTCGCCGCTAGCGGCGGATAAACACGTCCTGGGTGCCGGCGGCGCGGAACTGCATCATCCGGCTGCCCAGCTCGGGATGGTTCAGCACGGCGAGGTCGTGCACGGCGGCCGCGAGATCGTTGCTGAGGCGCGACTGCCGCGACGCCTCGGGGACGTTTCCGGCCAGTGCGGCCTTCTGCGCGGCCGCGTTCGCATCGACCGCGTTTTGCGCGAGCGCGTGCGCCTCGGGGCCCGTTTCGACTTTGAGGAGCTCCGCGAGCCCGATCGCATCGAACCCGCCGTGATGCATCCGCATCCCGTCACCCATCATGCGGATCATCGGCGTGTGATCGGGTCCCATGGGGCCATCGTGGTTGATGGTAATCATCGGCATCCCGCCGGGCGCGCCACCCGGTCCGCCCGGACCCGGCCGCGGCGTCGGTGGTGCGGGGACGTCCTTGGGGCCGGACGGCGCGTTCGCCGGCCGTTCGTCGATCGCGACTCGCGCCAGGTCGGACGCGAGCCGGGCCTCGGCTGAGGCGCCCGTTTCGTCGTTGCGGCCGCGCCGATCGAGCGCCGAGCGGTAGTGCGTCCGCGACGCGTCGATGTAATGGCCCGTGGCGCCGGCGTTCTCAGCGCGGCCGATGTCGCGATACGCCGCGCCCAGCGCGAACGCGGAATCCATAACCCGCCGCGGCATTGCCTGCGGATTCGCAGGCGGAGCGGCCTGCGCGAACGCCGCACCCGGTAAGGCCAGCGCCATGACGGCACCAGCGACAAACGATCCGAACCGCATGCTCAAACTCCCATTCAACGACGCGCTGGACGCCCGCACAAAGAAGGAACGCCGCGAGCGCCGGGCGTTCCTGCCCACGGGCTCCTCAGGGTGCCCGGCGCGCGCGCCGGAGCAGCGCCATCGTGCCAGCTTCCAGCGGCTTGAACACCGCCATCCCGAACGCTTGGAGCGGCGTCGGCTTGACGTAGCCTTCGTCAATATCCCAGAGCTTGATGTACGTGCGATACGTCGTCGGAAACCGCTCCGACCAGCGGCGCACGCGCGCCTCGTCGAAGCCGCGCGCGCGAATCGCCGCGAGCACGCCGGCGTCGTCGGGCGCTTGCCGCACGATCTCCAAAAACTCATCGGTCGTGAGGCCGAAGCGCGTCAACAGTGCGTGATCCACCGGCGAGTGTCCGAGCAGATAGCTGCCCAGCTCACCGCGCTGCGACATGCGCGCTTTGTCGATGAGCCGCGGCAGCCAGCGGATGCCGTCGACCTCGGTGTTCCAGCGGCGCGGAATGGTCGCAGAAGCCATCCGCATTGGTTCGCGCACGGCCTCGCAGTTCCGTCTACGTAGCGCGGGGCGGGATCAAACCGACGAGGTCTTTTGCCGTTCGCAGTGTCGCATCGGCGACCGTCGCCGCGCGCGCGGCGCCGTCCGCGAGCACCTCGTCGAGATAGCCTGCGTCCGAGATGACCTCGTCGTATCTCGTCCGGATTTTTCCGACGACGTCGAGCACCACGTCGAGCAGCGCGTTTTTCAGCACACCGTAGCCGCGTTGGTCGAAGAGCTTTAGCGCTTCGTCCCGGGTCGTTTGCGTCAGCGCCTGGTACAGTGACAGCAAGTTGTCGATCGCAGGCGACATGCTCCCGGCCGATACCGCGGTGCCCGAGTCGGTCTTGGCCCGCATGATCGCGCGGCGAATCTTTTCGGGCGGATCCAGCAGTCGGATCGCATGGCCCTCACGCAACTCCGCGAGGCTCTTGCTCATCTTCTCAGTCGGGTCGTCGAGGCCCATGACGCGCGCGCCCGTGTCGGGGATGAGCGCTTCGGGTTCGGCGAAGCACGCGCCGAACAAGCTGTTGAAGCGGTTCGCAATGTCGCGCGTAATCTCGACATGCTGGCGCTGATCGTCGCCCACCGGAACGTATTTCGGCTGATAGAGCAGGATGTCGGCGGCCTGCAGGACCGGATACGTGAACAGTCCGGCGCTCGCGCTGGTGCGCTCCGATTTCGACTTGAACTGCGTCATGCGCTGCAGCCACGAGATGGGCGTCACGCAGTCGAAGATCCACGCGAGCTCCGCATGCGCATGCACGTGCGACTGCAAGAAGATCGTGGATTTGCGCGGATCGATCCCGCAGCTGAGGTAGAGCCCGACGATCTCCCGGACTTTAGACCGCAGCTCGTCGGCGCGCACGCTCTCCGGGATCGTCAGCGCATGCATGTCGGCGATGAAGAAAAAACACTCGAAGTCGTCCTGCCGCCGAACCCACGTCTGGATCGCCCCGATATAGTTGCCGATGTGGAGGCGTCCGGTCGCCGCAATCCCGGACAACATGCGTGGTCTAGCCGTCATAGAATCGCAACCCGTTCACTCGCGGGCATGCCGGCGCCCTCCCGAGCCCGGCGCTTGACGATCGGGCGCCGCCGTGCTAAGGTCCCTGAATCGTGAACAAGGCGCCGGTCTGTCTCATGGCGATGTGCATTTGCTGTCTTCCGCAAGGAGATCGGCGAGCCTCGGCTTGAGCTAGCGCGCAACGCGCACAGCCCTCGCGCAGAGCCCCCGCCGATCTCCGGCGGGGGCTCTTTTTATCCCTCACGCTTTCCCCTCGCACCAGGAGGCGTTCCATGACATCTCTCTCCCGTTCCCAATTTCTCACCGCGGCCGGGGCAGCCGGACTCGCGGCCGCCGTGCCGCTGCGCGCGCGCGCGGCCGACCGCATCGGCGTCGACTACGCGTACTACAACCCGCCCAGCCTCGTGCTCAAAGCCAAGGGCTGGCTCGACGAGGCGCTCGCAAAGCACGGCACCGGCGTCGACTGGGTGCTCTCGCTCGGCTCGAACAAAGCGAACGGCTTTCTCGCCGCGGGCGCGGTGCAGTTCGGCTCCACGGCCGGCAGTGCCGCGCTGCTCGCGCGGGCCAACGGCTCGCCGATCAAGACGGTGTTCCTGTACTCGCGCCCGGAGTGGACCGCGATCGTGGTCCCCAAAGACTCACCGCTCAAGAGCGTACGCGATTTGAAAGGCAAGAAAGTTGCCGCGACGCGCGGCACCGATCCGTGGTTCTTCCTCTTGCGCTCGTTGCAGAGCGCGGGATTGCAGCCCGCCGACGTCCAGCTCGTCGATTTGCAGCATCCCGACGGCCGTACCGCGCTCGAGCGCGGTCAGGTCGACGCGTGGGCGGGCCTCGACCCGCACATGGCGGCGACGCAGCTGGACGCGGGCTCGCGGCTGCTGTACCGCAACGTGGCGTTCAACACGTGGGGCGCGCTCAACGCGCGCGAGGACTTTCTCGCGCAGCATCCCGACGTCGCCGCGATCGTGCTGCACCAGTACGAACGTGCGCGCCAATACGCGGCGGCGCACGTCGACGAAACGGCGGCGCTGCTGTCCGATGCGTCACACACCGAACGCCGCGTCGCCGACCTCCAGCTGCGCGAGCGCACGGCCTATCCGGGCAACGGTACGCCGGGCAGCGACTATCACGACGCCGTCGCCGCGGTGGTGCCGCTGATCCGCAGCGACAAGCTCGCGAAGCCCGACGCCGATCTCGACGGCGCGGTTGCGTCGCTGATCGACCCGCGCCCCGCCACCGCGGCGCTCGCGCTGCGTGGTTAGGTTCGGCGTCCCGCTCGCGCTGTTCGTGGCGTGGTGGGCGGCGACCGCGAGCGGCTGGATCAAGTCGTACCAGCTCGCGTCGCCGCGCGACGTCGTGCGCGAGCTCGCCGATCTCGCGCAGAGCGGCTTGCTGTTTCGCGACGTCGGCGCGAGCGCGGAACGCGTCGCGCTGGGCTTCGCGATCGCGCTGCTTTCTGCGATCGTGCTGGGCTCGCTCGTCGGCGGCTCGCGCGTCGCGGAGCGCGCGCTCGATCCCACGCTGCAGGCGATTCGATCCGTACCGTCGCTTGCGTGGGTGCCGCTCATCCTGCTGTGGCTGGGGATCGGCGAGACGGCGAAGATCACGCTCGTCGCGATCGGCGCGTTCTTTCCGATCTACGTCGCGCTGGTCAGCGGCATCCACGGCGTCGACCGCAAGCTGGTCGAAGTCGGAACGATCTTCGGGCTGTCGCGGCTCGCGTTGATCGCGCGCGTGCTCGTGCCGGCGACGCTGCCGCAACTGCTCGTCGGCGCCCGCATCGGGCTCACGCAAGCGTGGCTCTTCCTGGTCGCCGCGGAACTGCTCGCCGCCACGAATGGGCTCGGGTTTCTGCTCACCGACGGTCAGCAGACCTCGCGCACCGACGAAATCCTCGTCGCGATCCTGCTCTTCGCGGCATGCGGCAAGCTCTCGGAAACTGCGATGCGCGCGCTCGAGCGGCGGCTCGCCGGCTGGACCGACACCGTTCCCGCATGAACGCGGCGCGCATTCGCGGGCTGCGCAAGGCGTACGGTTCGCATCTCGTGTTCGACGGGCTCGACCTCGACGTCGCGCGCGGCGAGCGCGTCGCGATCCTGGGCGCCAGCGGCTGCGGCAAGTCGACGCTGTTGCGCTGCATCGCCGGACTCGAGCGCACCGATGCCGGGACGATCGCGACGGCGGGCGAGATCGGCGTCGTGTTTCAAGAGCCGCGGCTGTTTCCGTGGCTGAACGTCGAGCGCAACGTCGCGTTTCCGGCGCGCACCGCGGACGAGCGCGCGCGGGTGCCGAACGTCCTCGCGCTGGTCGGTCTCGCGCACGCGGCACGCCGTTTGCCCAAGCAGCTCTCGGGCGGGATGGCGCAACGCGCCGCGCTGGCGCGCGCGCTGGTGCGCGATCCCCACGTGCTGCTGCTCGACGAACCGTTCGCGGCGCTCGACGCGCTGCGGCGGATCGAGCTGCGCGCCGCGGTGCGCGAGATCCTCGAGTTCACGCGCGCCTCGGCGATCCTGGTCACGCACGACGTCGACGACGCGCTCGCGCTCGCCGACCGGGCGATCGTGCTCGCCGGCTCACCCGCCGAGATCGCGTTCGAAGGTTCGGTCGGCAAGACGGCGACACGAGCGGCGATCCTCGACGCGCTCGGCGTTCCGGCAGGGGGCGGCACCCTGCGCGCGTCCAAGAAAACCTGATGGACGAACGGACTTTCGGCTTTCGCACGCGCGCGCTGCACGCGGGCACGCCGCCCGACGGTGAGACGGGCGCGCGCGCGTTGCCGCTCCACATGTCGTCGGCGTTCGTGTTCGATTCCACCGAGCACGCCGTCGAGCTGTTCTCGCTGCGCACGTACGGGAACATCTACACGCGCATCAGCAACCCGACGATCTCGGCGTTTGAAGAAAAGCTCGCCAGCCTCGAAGGCGGCCTCGGCGCGGTCGCGACGGCCAGCGGGCTCGCGGCGCAGCTCGTCGTCATCCTGAGCCTCGCGCAGCAAGGCGATCATCTCGTCGCGTCCACCAACCTCTACGGCGGCACCGTCACGCAATTCTCCGTCACGCTCAAGCGGATGGGAATCGAGACGACGTTCGTTCCGGGGGGTGACGTCGAGGGCGTGCGCGCGGCGCTGCGCGAGAACACGCGCGCGGTCTTCGTCGAGACGATCGGCAACCCGAACGGCAACGTCGCCGACCTTGCCGCGCTCGCCGAGGTCGCGCACGCGGGCGGCGTGCCGCTCATCGTCGACAATACCTTTGCGACGCCGTATTTGTGCCGCCCGATCGAACACGGCGCCGACATCGTCGTGCACTCGGCGACGAAGTTCTTGTGCGGGCACGGCACGCTGATCGCCGGCGCGATCGTCGAGTCCGGAACGTTCCCCTGGTCGGCGGGAAAACATCCGCTGCTCACCATGCCCAGCCCCGGTTACCACGGGCTGAGCTTCGCGGAGACGTTCGGCGAGTACGCGTTCCTGCAACGCGCAAGAGTGGAGGTGCTGCGCGATGTCGGCGCGTCGCTTTCGCCGATGAACGCGTGGCTGCTGGTGCAAGGCCTCGAAACGCTCGCGCTGCGCATGCCGCAGCACGTCGCCAACGCGCGCGCCGTCGCGAGCTTTCTGCGCGGCCGCGAGGAAGTGGCGTGGGTATCGTACGCCGATCTTCCCGACAGCCCCGAACGTCCACTCGCGGAGCGTTACCTGCCGTTAGGCGCAGGATCCGTGTTCACGTTCGGCCTGCGTGGCGGTCGCGAGGCCGGGCGCGCGTTCATCGAAGCGCTCGAGCTGTGGAGTCACCTCGCGAACCTCGGCGACGCGAAGAGTTTGGTGATCCATCCGGCGTCCACCACGCACCAGCAGCTTTCCGACGACGAGATGCGCGCCGCGGGCGTCGGCCCGGAGATGGTGCGGCTGTCGGTCGGGCTCGAAGATGTCGACGACCTGATCTGGGATCTCGAGCACGGCCTCGCCGCGGCGCGCAAGGCCGCCGAGGTGCGAGCATGATCCTCGAAACGCCGGCGCAACGCCGTGCGCTGCTCGACCGCTCGCGCACCGTCGCGATGGTCGGCGCATCGCCCAACCATACGCGCCCGAGCTACTTCGTGTTTTCCTACCTGCGCACGCGCGCGAAATTCGACCTCACGCCGATCAACCCGACGATCAAAGACATTGACGGCGTCCGCGCGTACCCGTCGCTGGCCGCCTACGCGGCGGAGCGCGGCGCGCCCGACATCGTCGACGTCTTCCGCAAACCCGAGGAAGCACCGCAAGTCACCCGCGACGCGATCGCGGCAGGCGCCAAGGCGATCTGGTTCCAGTACGGCGTGATCAACGACGAGGCGATTCGCATCGCCGACGAAGCGGGGCTCGACGTCGTGGTCGACCGGTGCATCAAAGTGGAATCGGCCCGCTTCGACGGCGGCCTCGCCGTCGCAGGCATGAATACCGGCGTGCTCAGCGCGCGACGCCGGATCCGCTGATCGAGGGTCGGGGTTCCGCACCGCGAAGAAGCCGACCATGAGAATGCTTCACGCCCTGCTGGCCGCCCCGGTCATCGCGCTCGCGCTCGGCACGGCGCCGGCGGTCGCCGCCACCGCGCTTCCGACCGCCGAGGAGGCTCAGAAGCTCGTGACGCAGGCCGTCAACGCGCGCGCCGTCACCACGACGATCTGCAACGAGAACAAGAAGAACGTGCAATCGAAGCCGGTCGTCGACTACATTCGCGACATTGGGTTCGGGCGCGTCACCTACGACGTGACCATCTTCAACTTCACGCGCGCCGGCGAGCGCTTCGTCACCAAGCTTCAAGGCGATTGGGAGCACGATCGAACCGTGGTCGACCCCGACAAAGCAACGTGGACCAAGCTGGTCGCCGCGCCCTCGGGCTGCTGGCGCCTGCCGCTCGGCTTGTATACCGTCAACACGGTGAGCAACGTGCGCGCCGGCGACGCCGAGAACACGGCGCTTGCGGACTACACGTTCACCGTCGCGCCGACGTCGTTCGGCGACACGCTGGTCAAGAACAAGTCGGATACGCAGGTCGACGCGGACCCGCTCGTCGCCGTTCCGTCGCGACCGGTGTTCTTGAGCTTCTACATCGACAACGCGAAGAAGCCGTTGGCGGCACAGGCGAAGCTCGCGTTCACCGGCGGTAGCTGGCACGTCGTCGTTCCGTGAGCATGGTCCACGTGCTCGCGATGATCACCGCCAAACCGGGGCTGCGTGATACCGTGCTCGAAGCATTTCACGCCAACGTCCCGGCGGTGCGCGCGGAGGAAGGCTGCATCGAGTACGGCGCCGCCGTCGACGTCGACGTGCTCGGCCGGTTTCAAGCCATGCTCGGCCCCGACAGCTTCGTGGTGATCGAGAAGTGGGCGAGCGCGGAAGCGCTCAAAGCCCACGGCGCGTCGCCGCACATGGCGGCGTATGCCGCGAAAACGAAGGACCTGCTGGCCGCCCGCGCGGTCCACGTCCTGACCGCGACCTGACGCGCCGGGAAACCGACGTGAAAACTCGAGGCGCAGTTCTGCGCGAAACGCCGGCGGCGACGCCGTATGCGCAGAGTACTCCGCTGACGGTCGAAGAGCTGGAACTGCTGCCGCCGCAGAGCGGTGAGGTGCTCGTGCGCGTCACCACCGCGGGCTTGTGCCACTCCGACCTCTCGCACATCGACGGCACCCTGCGCAAGCCGTCGCCGCTCGTGCTCGGCCACGAAGCCGCCGGCGTCGTGGAGGCGCTCGGTCCCGGCGTGACGGAATTGAGCGAGGGCGATCACGTCGTGTTCGCGTTCGTGCCCGCATGCGGACACTGCACGCCGTGTCTCACCGGGCATTCGGCGCGCTGCGCGCACGGGAACGCGGCGAATCAGAAAGGCGAGCTGCTGGGCGGCGGCACGCGGTTTCGGCTCGGCGGCGCGCCGGCGTTTCACCACCTCGGCGTAAGCGCGTTCTGCGAGCGCGTCGTCTGCGCGCAAGAATCCGTCGTGCGTATCCCCGCCGACGCGCCGCTGGAGGTCGCGTCGTTCTTCGGCTGCGCGGCTTTGACCGGGCTCGGCGCCGTGTTCAACGTCGCGCGCGTAACGCCGGGCTCCAGCGTCGCCGTGTTCGGGGCGGGCGGCGTCGGCCTCATGGCGCTGCTCGGCGCGCTCGCTGCCGGCGCGACGCGCACGTTCGTCGTCGATCCCATCGCTTCGAAGCGGCAGCTCGCGCTCGACCTCGGCGCGACGGCGGCGTTCGATCCGGCGGCCGGCGACGTCGCCGCGCAGATCGCCGCATCGCTCGGTGCGCCCGGCGTGGAATTCGCGATCGAAGCGGCGGGCAGCGCGCCCGCGTTCGAGGCGGCCATTGCAGCAACGGCCGCGGGCGGGACCGCAGTCGCCGTGGGCCTGTCGCGCAAAGGCGCGAACGTTGCGGTGCCGTACGGCGCGCTCGTCGTCGGCGAGAAAACGGTGCGCGGCAGCTTCATGGGCTCGTCGGTCGCGCGCCGTGACATCCCGCGCTACATCGCCCTGTGGCGTGCGGGCCGGCTGCCCGTCGAGCGCCTCGTCAGCGGCACCGTCTCACTCGACGGACTCAACGCCGCCTTCGACCGACTCGCGAACGGCGAAGCAGTCCGCACGCTCTGCGCGATGTAGCGTCCCCATCACGGCGCGTTCAGAACCCGCCGCGCGCGGGAAGGTGGAACGCATGTCGTTAGACCTCGATTACCAGCGCGCCGCCGAGGCGGCGCTTGCCGCGGACAAGGCCGCCGCCGACGCGCACGCCGCCCTGTTCGATTTTGCTCGCCAGCTCGGCGATCTCACGACGCAGCTGCAAGCGCGATCCACGCCGTTGCCGGTGCACGTGCGCTTCGTGCGCCGTCTGCCGCCGAATCTCGCCGCACCGGCCGGCGTTCGCGTCGACGAGGCGCCCAAGGAGCGCCCGGCCGGCTTCGCGAGCGTCGTGATCGAGACGCGCGACCTCTTCTTCGCGGTCGAGAGCCTGCCGGGCGTCGCGATCGCGGCCGCCACCAACGTTCCCGGGCTGGAATCGTATGCCGCGTCGATCTGCGGGATCCGCGTCGCGACGGACAACGATCCGCACCTGCTCGTGCGGACGCTCGACGGAGGCGTCGCGGTGCCCACGGTACACAGTGCGGGCGCGCTCTTGGAAGCGTTCCTGGCGTTCGCGGCGGCCGTCTTCATCGAACGCGCCGCATTCAACCCGATCCCGCTGTGATCGTTACGGCGAGGGCGTGAACTTCTGGACGAAGTCGCCCTTGCCGTCACGGTCGCCCCACACCGCGAAGACCGCGTGCGTCTTCGAATCGATCGCGGTGGTGTGCACGCCGGCGTCGACCGCGGTCTTGTCGATCAGTTGCGGTGCGCCGTTGCGCTGGAGTCGGAAGCGCGTGATGCCGCCGTCGCCGGCGCACGCCAGCACGTGCTGGGTGGGATCGAGGTCGCATTGATCGAAGCGTCCGACGGGCGCTTCGCCGATCTTCTTCCCGCTCGGTGCGTACGCGCTCATCACGCCGCCGCCGGCGATCACGATCTGATCGTACTCGGCATCGTACTGCAACGGATGGTTGTGTTTGATCTCCGGCGTCGGTATCGTGCGGCTCACCGTCATCGTCTTCGGGTCGATCACCGCAATCTCTGAATCGGAATCAATGTTCTGGTAGACTTCGTGCGTCTTCGGATTGATCGCCAGGTACTCGGGTTTGTGCCCGGGGATCGCGATCGTCTTGATGACCTTGAACGTCTTCGCATCGACGACCCACACGCGCGCGCCGTCGTCTTCGTCGGCGTAGATGCGCCCGTTGAACGGATCGTAGGCGATCGCATCGACCGAACCGCCGACGTCCACGTGGTTGACGACTTTGAGCGCGACGGGATCGACCTCGCTTACCACGTTGTCGCCGCCGCCCGTGAACACGTGGCCCGTCTCCGGATCGACGGCGACGCCGCGCACCGGACCGACGCGCACTTGGCCGATGATCTTGCCCGAGTCGGCGTCCACGACCAGCAGCCGGTTCGCGCCGCCGTGAGCGGCGTAGAAGCGGCGGCGCTGCGCGTCGACGGTGACGTAGTCGAACCCGGAATAGACCGGGACGGCTTGCGGGGGAGCGGCAGGGGTCAGCACTAGGTCTTCTCCTCGGGCAGGTCGTGGAACGTGCGTTTGGGCACGGCCTCTTCGCGGTCGAGGTCGGCGAGATAGTAATAGACGATTTTGCGGTCGTCGAAGCCGACCTTGGCGAGCTCGCGCCCGCCGATCTCCACGACTTCGTGGATGTGCCCGGTCTGCCCGGCGTAGCGGTAGTTCACATCGGTGTAGTCGGGATCGTCGGGCTTGGGACGGGGGACGACCTTCGTCCCGCGGAGAGGGGTGCGATGACGGTGTTCGCTCAAGTGGATGCGCCTCCGGCGAACCCTTCGCGTTCGGGCTGCGCCGAGTCCGCCCTCGTCCTTCGTGAGGTTTTCCAGCGCATGATCATCGAGTACCGCGGCAAACGCCCGATCGTCGCCGCCTCCGCGTTCATCGCGCCGACCGCCGTGCTCATCGGCGACGTCGAGGTGGGCGAAGAGGCGTCCATCTGGTTCGGCACGGTGATTCGCGCCGACAACGGACCGATCCGCATCGGCGCGCGCACGAACGTGCAGGACAACGCGGTGATACACGTCAGCGAAGGCTCGGCGACGATCATTGAAGACGGCGTGACGATCGGGCATTGCGCCGTCATGGAAGATTGCCGCATCGGGCGCGGCTCGCTGATCGGTTCGAACGCGGTGATCCTCAACGACGCCGTGATCGGCGAGCAGACTCTCGTCGCCGCGGGTTCCGTCGTCGCGGCGAAAGCGCAGATCCCGCCGCGCGTGCTCGTCGCCGGCGCGCCGGCCGTCGTGAAGAAGCAGCTCGTCGGCACTGCCGTGCACTGGGTGGAGCACGGCGGTCCGGAGTACGCGAAGCTGTCGCGCTCGTATCTGAGCGAAGGAATCGGCAAACCCTAGCGTGCTGCTGCCCGGAATTCTGCTCGCGGGCGCGGTCGCCGTGGTCGCCGTCGTGTGCTCGCGCTTCGCGCCGCTCGTCGGCGCGCCGGTGTTCGCGATCGTCCTGGGCGTCGCGATTCGCGCGCTGACGCGCGTTCCCGCGGCGTGCAAGCCGGGCATCGCATTCTCCGCGCGCACGGTCTTGCAAGCGGCGATCGTCGTGTCGGGCTTCGGGTTGTCGCTGGCGGTCGTCGCGCGAACGGGGATCGGAACGCTGCCCGTCACGCTGGGCACCGTCGCCGTGGCGCTGCTTCTGGCGCCGCTGCTCGGCCGCGTGCTGCGCATCGGCGGCACGCTGCGCATGCTCGTCGGCGTCGGTACCGCGATCTGCGGCGCCTCCGCGATCGCTGCGGTTTCGTCGGTGATCGAGCCCGAAGAGGCCGAGATCGCGCTGGCGATCGCGACCGTCTTCTTCTACAACATCGTCGCGGTGCTGGTTTTTCCGCCGATCGGCCACGCGCTGCACCTGACGCAAGACGCCTTCGGGCTTTGGGCGGGAACTGCAATCAACGATACGTCGTCCGTCGTTGCCGCCGGCTTCGCGTACGGACGCGAGGCCGGCGATCATGCGACGATCGTGAAGCTCACGCGCGCGACGCTGATCTTGCCGATCGTCGCCGCGGTCGCGCTGTGGCGCGCGCGCGAAAAGCGCGGCGAAGGCAAGCACGTTCCGTGGCGCCGCATCGTGCCGTGGTTCATCCTGTGGTTCCTCGTCGCGGCGCTGGTGAACAGTACCGGCGTCATCCCGCCGGGCTGGCACGCGGGTATCGGTACGGTCGCGATCTTTTTGATCAGCGTCGCGCTCGCGGCGATCGGTTTGCAGACCGAGCTCGCACGCCTGCTGCGCACCGGCGCACGCCCGCTCGCGCTTGGGTTTTTGCTGTGGATCGCGGTCGCGCTCTCGTCGCTCGCGATCCAGCGCGCTACGGGATCGTAGATTCAGCGCAGCGACGCGCCGCTTCGACGAACGCCCGAAAGATCGCGCGGCTTGCAGCGTCCGACGCGCACGTCGATTCCGGGTGCCATTGGACCGCGAGCCAGAACGGCGCGTCGAAACGGGCTTCCAATGCTTCAATGATTCCGTCGGACGTGCGGCCGACCACGCGCAAATCGTCGGCGCAGCGGTCGACGGCCTGGTGATGCGCTGCGTTCGTCGCGAGCTGCTGCGTGCCCGTGATGTGCGCGAGCACGCTGTCGGACTCGACGTGGACGACGTGTTCGGGTACGATGCGCCACCCGTCATGCTGGTCCGGAACGCCGACGTCGTGCGAGAACGTCGCGCGGTCGCCAAGCCGATGCGGGATGTCGGCGATCAGCGTTCCGCCGAAGGCGACGTTCGCGATCTGGAGTCCGCGGCAGATGCACAGCACGGGAAGGCCGCTTTCGCGCGCGGCGCGCAGCACGTCGATCTCGAACGCGTCGCGCTCCGGCTCCGTCTCCGTCACCAAAGCCGAAGCGGGCGCGCGGTACGCCGACGGATCAACGTCGATGCCGCCGGTCAGCACGACGCCGGCGGCGCCGTCCAGCGCGGCGCGTACCGCATCGCCTGGGACGATCCGGATCGGCACGGCGCCGGCGTCGCGAACGGCGCCGAGGTATTCTGCAGCCGCATTGTCGCGTGAGGCCGTGACCAAGATGCTCGGGGCTCGCACGAACGCGGGCTTCATCACGAGCCCGCGTACGCCCCACCGCCGCGTCGACGCGTCGACGCGTCGACGACGCGTGAACGCCCGCCGCCGTCGAGGGGCGGCTGACGTAGACTTAACCGCGCGGCGTGCCCCGAACCGTTAGACGGTAAATTCCGTCGGGAAAGGCTTCGTCGGGCAGCCGCACCAAACGCGCCGTCTCCGAAACGGATTCGCTTCACGGATGAACACGCTCCTCGCCTCGATCGCCGCCGTGGTTTCGTTCGCCGCCCCTTGCGCTATGGCTGGGCGCGAATGACGTTGCTCGCCGAATGGGCACCCACGCTCGTAGGCGGCGGGCTCTCCATCGTCAGCGCGGTGTCGTTGGTTCGCATCCGCTGCGCGGCGCGGCGTGCCCGCAACGCCGCGGCAAACGCCGTGGAACGGCACTTCAACGTCCTCGAAGCGATTCGCGAAGGCGTGTGCATCGTCGATGCGGACCTTCGCGTGACGCACATGAACGACGAGGCCGAACGCATCCTGGATCGGACCGCTGAGGCCGGGATCGGCTTTCTCCTCGAGGACGCGGCCGATCCGCTCGCGTCGGCGCTGCTGCCCGACATCCGCGCCGCGCGCCGCAGCGGCCTGCCGGTCGAACGGACCTACGCGTTCCCCGCCCTGCTGCGCTGGGTCGAAGTGCGCATCATGCCGACCGCGGATGAAACGCTGATCTCGCTGCGAGACGTCAGCGCGCAACGCGTCGCGGAGTCGCAGCTCAACGCGAACTCGCATAGCCTGCAGCTGGTCGAGAACAACGTCGACGCCGTGCTGTGGACGGTCGGCCGCGACGCACGCTTCTCCGCCGTCTCCGGCGGAGCGCTCGGCGAGCTCGGGCTCGCGAGCGCCTCCCACATCGGCCGGCCGTGCTCCGCGCTGATCTCCGAAGAGCTCATCCGCGACGTTCTCACCGGCCGCCACGTGCGCGCGCAAACGGTGCACGGCGAGCACTGGCTGCAGCATCACGTCGAGCCGCTGGCCGACCGTGACGGCGAGATCATCGGCGCCGTCGGCGTTTCGATCAACATCACCGAGCTCAAACGCACGCAGCGCGAGCTCTACGATGCGGCGCACAGCGACCGCCTCACCGCGTTGCCGAACCGGTTCTCGCTCGAGCAGCGGTTGCTGGAGGCGGTGACGGCCGCGCGCGCCGACGGCACCCGCTTCGCGCTGCTGTTCCTGGATCTCGACCGATTCAAGGCGATCAACGATACCCTCGGTCACGGAGCGGGCGACGCGGTCTTGCGCGAGGTCGCGTCGCGGCTGCAGAAGTGCGTGCGCGGCGCCGACTTCATCGCCCGGCCCGGCGGCGACGAGTTCGTGATCCTGTTGTCCGGTATCGCCGGCATCACCGATGTCGAGTTTCTCGCGCGGCGCATCATTGAGAGCCTCTCGGCGCCAATTCGCCTGCAAGAGCGAACGGTCTACGTCGGCGCGAGCGTTGGGGCGGCCGTGTTCCCGGACCACGGGCGCGATGCCGAAGCGCTCACCGCGCACGCCGACGCCGCGATGTACCGCGCGAAGGCTGCCGGCGGCGGCGGGCTCGCGATCTACGAGAGTGCACTGCAGGCACAGGACGCCGAGCGCTTCGCGCTCGAGGCCGAACTGCGTGAAGCGCTGGCACGAAACGAATTCAAGCTGGAGTACCAGCCGGTGGTCGACCTCGCGCGCAACGAGATCGTCGGCTGCGAGGCGCTGCTCCGCTGGCATCATCCGATTCGCGGCACGATCTCGCCGGAAGTCTTCGTGCCGATCGCGGAAGCATCGGGATCCATCGTCGAGATCGACCGCTGGGTGCTGCGCGAGGCGTGCGCCACGGCTGCGACGTTCCGCGCGATCGCACCGAGCCTCACGATGTCCGTGAACCTGTCGGCGCGCGATCTGCGCGAGGACGATCTCAGCGGACACGTCGCGAGCGCGCTCCTGCAGCACGGCATCCCGCCGCACGCGCTGGTGATGGAAGTCACCGAAACCGCGGCGCTCGACGATGCGGCGCTCCCGGCGCTGCACCGCCTGCGCGACCTCGGCGTGCAGATCGCGATGGACGATTTTGGGATCGGCTACAGCTCGCTGGGCCACCTCAAACGGCTCCCGGTCACAATGCTCAAGATCGACCGGACGTTCATTCGGGACGTCACGGTCGACGAATCCGACCGCGCCATCGTCGTGTCGATCGTCAACATCGCCAAAGCGTTCGGCCTGCGCGTGGTCGCCGAAGGGATCGAAACGGACGAACAAGCGGAGTTCGTGCGCGAGCTGGGCTGCGACGACGGCCAAGGCTTCCGCCTCGGGCGAGCGCAGTCACCCGAAGACTTCGCGCGCCTGCTCACGGCCGGTCAGCGCCCGCGGTTGCGCCTGGTCGAACGCAGCGCGTAACCTAGCGCGAGACTCGCCGGCAAGTGGCCGTCGTGTTCGTGCGGCTCGGCTTGCCGTCGGGACCGAGGCGTTGATCCAGTTCGGTAAACTCATTTTCGGAGACGCGGCGCAGCGTCAGCCGGTCGCGCTCTGCGTAACCGGGCAACAAGACGTCGACCCAGATCAAGGTGTCGCCATGCCAGCCCGTCGACGCACTCACCCACATGTCGTTGCTCCGCGCACCCGTCTGCACATACGTACCGGTCCCCGTTCGACCGAGCTGGCCGCTCAAAACGTTGCGGCGCTTACCGACAAAATACACCGTCTGCGTGCGAAGCACCGGCGCGACGTCGCGATCGACCGTGTATCGATACGTGAGCGAGTATGTTCGATGCCGATAATTCGTACCAGCGCAGTGCCAGACGCCGCGATAGTAGTCAAGAACGGGATCCGGCGGCGGCGTCGCGAGCGCTGCCGCGAGAAGCAATGCGGAAAACATGTGCGCGGCGCTACGGTATCATGCGGTTGCTTCCCTCCCTTGCCCCGTTACGCGGCGTGCGATCCGGGTATAAGCAAGAAACCATGAAAAAGACGCTAACCGCAGCAGCCCTGGCTGCCACGATGACCTTCGGGGCAATCGCACCAGCCCTCGCTGACGGTGCGGCGAGCACGCGCAACATCATCATCGGCGGCGCCGCCGCGGCGGTGCTCGTGACGAACTACAATCACAAAGTGCGCCAGAAGCGCGCAGAGCAGCGCGCCGCCGCCGCCCGCCGCCAGGCATACTATCGCCGGCACCACACCTAAGATCGGTCCGGCCTACACAAGCACGAGACGCTCTTCACGGAGCGTCTTTTGTTTTTGTGCTAGCGAGCGAAGATCTCGATCGTGTAGTGATCGGGATCGGTCACGAACAGCGCGCGACCGCCGCCGTCGCGGTCGTACGTTGCGGCGCCGACGCGATTCGCGATGACGTCGAGCGCCGCGTCGTCGCGAACGCGCAGCCCGAGCTCGAACTTCGCGCGCGTCGTCGGCGGGGCGTGCTCGAACACCAGGGTGAACTCGCCGAACGCGATCCGCACGGAGTCCCCGTGGCGCACGAGCTCGACGCCGAGCACGTCACGGTAGAATTGTTCCGTCACGTTGATGTCATTGACGCCAAGCGTGAGCTCAGCCGGAACGATGCCGTGCGTGGCGTC
Source organism: Vulcanimicrobiota bacterium (assembly GCA_034666305.1). GTDB lineage: Bacteria > Vulcanimicrobiota > Vulcanimicrobiia > Vulcanimicrobiales > Vulcanimicrobiaceae > Vulcanimicrobium. Next base: position 90 of record JAXDMA010000123.1, on the reverse strand, counting down.
CATTGCCGCTAGCCGTTACGGCGCCGGATAGTGCGAGTCGTCGCCGTACGGAACGAACAACGTGTGCTCCGGCTGGAAGCGCAGCTTGAT
>JAXDMA010000122.1:0-36468 GCA_034666305.1 Vulcanimicrobiota bacterium | reverse complement strand
AGCCTGCCGCACGCACGGGGCGTCCGCACAGCATCGTGACGCGGCGCAGGCGATACCCCGAGACGTCGTCGCTCGCGGCCGGGCTCGCGTCGCGCAGCGCGTCGTCGAGCAGCTCGTCGGCATCGAGCATGAGCGCCCAGCGCGTCGCGACGCGGCCGAGCGCGTAGCGCCGCGCGTTCACGAACCCCGTCCAGGGCCGAATCTCCACCTCCGCGCCGTGCCCCCGCGCGACGGCGGCGGTGTCGTCCTGCGACGCGGCGTCGAGCACGAAGACCCGCACGCCGGACGGCAATTGCGCGAGCAGCCGGCGGAGTCGCGCCGCCTCGTCGCGCGCGAGGACGACGACGGTGATCTCCGCGGCGTTCAGCGGTGCACGAGCGCGCCGCCGCCGGCGGCCGCGACTCGCGCGCGCGACCGTTCGAGCGCGGCGCCGATCCAGTCGCGGTACAGCGGCGACGGGCGGTCCGGACGGCTCTTGTACTCCGGGTGCGCCTGCGTTCCGAGGAACCACGGGTGCACGCTCTCCGGCAGCTCGATCAGCTCGACGAGCGACGTGCGGCCCAGCGGGTGATGGCCGCTGAACACCATGCGGTGCTCTTCGAACAGCGGCTTGTACTTGTTGTTGAACTCGTAACGGTGACGGTGACGCTCGCTGATCTCGATCTCACCGTACGCACGCGCCGCCGTCGAGCCGGGTTCGAGCGTGCACACGTACGCGCCCAACCGCATCGTTCCGCCCTTGAGGTCGAGATTGCGCTGTTCGGGGATGAAGTCGATCACGGGATCGGGGCTCGTTTCGTCCACTTCGGTCGTCATCGCGTCGGTCAAACCGCAGACGTTGCGCGCGAACTCCACGCACGCCAGCTGCATTCCGAAACAGATCCCCAAAAACGGGATGCGGTTCTCGCGCACGTGCTGGATCGCGACGAGCTTGCCTTTCACGCCGCGGGCGCCGAAGCCGGGCGCGACGAGCACGCCGTCCACGTCGTCGAGCGCGCTCAGGCCTTCGGATTCGATGCGCTCGGAATCGACGCGCACCACGTCGACCGCGACATCGTGGTAGATGCCGGCGTGACCGATCGCCTCGCTGATCGAGATGTAGGCGTCCTTGAGCTCGACGTACTTGCCGACGAGCGCGACCTTCACACGGCCGCGCGGGTTCTGGATGCGCTCCACGATCGCACTCCAGTCCTCGAGCTGCGCCGGGCGCGTCTGCAAGCGCAGGCGCTTCACGGCGATGTCCGCGAGGCCTTCGGCTTCCAAGTTCAGCGGGACTTGGTAGATGGTCGGCGCGTCGCCGTTCTGCACGACGTTGCCCACGGGGACGTCGCAGAACAGCGCGATCTTCTCCTTCAGCTCCACCGGAATCGGCCGTGCGCTGCCGGTGCGCAGCACGATCGCGTCGGGCGTGATGCCGATCGCGCGCAGCTCGCGCACCGAGTGCTGCGTCGGTTTCGTCTTGAGCTCGTCGGCGGCGCCCAGATGCGGCAGCAGCGTGAGGTGAACGAACATGACGTTCTCCTCGCCGACGAGGTGGCGGACCTGGCGGATCGCTTCGAGGAACGGCAGCGACTCGATGTCGCCGACGGTGCCGCCGACCTCCACGATGCACACGTCCGCGCCGCTGGTCTCGGCGACGCGCGTGACGTGCGCCTTGATCTCGTTGGTGATGTGCGGGATCACCTGAACCGTCGCGCCGAGATAGTCGCCGCGCCGCTCTTTCTCGATCACCGACTTGTAGATCTGACCGGTCGTGACGTTGTTCTCGCGCGTCAGCGACTCGTCGATGAAGCGCTCGTAGTGACCCAGGTCGAGATCGGTTTCGGCGCCGTCCTCGGTGACGAAGACCTCCCCGTGCTGGTACGGGTTCATGGTGCCGGCGTCGACGTTGATGTACGGGTCGAGCTTTTGGATCGACACCGAGACGCCCCGACTCTTCAGCAGCCTGCCCAAGGAGGCGGCCGTGATCCCCTTCCCCAGCGAACTCACGACGCCGCCGGTGAAGAAGATGAACTTGGCCATGGGGGATGCTTCGCTTCACCGCGCGGGCCGCCGAACCCCGCCGCGCTCGCTTGCAACTCAGTCATCCCTTAAGTCTGGTCAGCGGCCGCTCGCTCGTGCTGCCTATGCTTCAGGGGCGACAGGCTGAGCGCGTCGACGCGCGCGGCACCGGCCAAGCAGTCAGATTCGGCCCATCAGCGCGTACTCGCTCGACGGATATGCCGAGATGAGCCAGTCGAGCGTGTCGTTCTTCCGAACGCGTGCGTCGTCCGTATCGATCTGAGCGTACAGCGATGCGAGCGCGCGCGCGTATTTCGGAATCCACGGATCGTTCGGAAACTTCTTCGCCCAATCGTGAAGCGCGTCGTCGATCGACAGGGTCTTGTCGTATACGCTCGCTGCCTCGTTGGGATGCGCGGCGAGTCGCAGCGCGAGGTCGCGCAGTGAGTTGCGCACGCCGAGAATGCTCATCTGGAGCCGGCCGAAATACCGGTCGGCGGGAGCGAGGGCGTTGACGGCTGCGTCCGCGGCGGGCGCGCCGATCGCCCTGGCGCCGAAGCAAAGCGCGATGCCGGTGATGAGGCCGGCAGTGACGAGGAAGTGAATCATGCGCTGATTGTGTCAGCGCGCCGTAACGCCGCGGGGTCACGCGACCGGCAGATACGCTGAACGACTGCCGGGTGGTAACCATTCGGTAACGCCGCACGCCGCCGCTTGCAGTGCCGCACCGTTACGGCCTCGCGGCACGATGGCGGTCATGCAGCTCGCGCGTAGTAGCAGCCGGATCGCTTTCGACAGTTTGATCATCATCGTCGTCGGGCTCGCCGTATTCGCAGTGTGCGCGGCCGCCACGACCAAGATCGCCGCGGACCGCAGCGGCGCCGTCGCTTCGCTGGCCCGCACGGAGCAGCTCGTCTTCACGATGTCCGCGATCGTGTCCGCGAGCAGTTTGCTGCTGCTGGCGGCGGCGCTGGCGATTCTGCGCCGGGGCGAGGATCGCGCGAACCGCGCGCTGCGCACCCAGCTCGACCGCCTCAAACAAGCGTCCCTCACCGACAGCCTCACCGGCTTGGGGAACTACCGCGCCTACCAAGAAGACCTCGTGCGCAACATCGCGGAGTGCTGGAGCGACGGTTCGGTGTTCACCGTCGCGCTCGTCGACGTCGACGGCCTCAAAGAGCTCAACGACCGCCGCGGTTACGTGAGCGGAGACCGGCTTCTGTCCACGCTCGCGCTCGTATTGCGCAGCGCCGACGTCCAATCGGTACCGTATCGCCTGGGCGGCGGCGAGTTCGCGCTCGCGTTTGCGGGCATGCCCGCGGCGGCGGCGCGAACGCGCATGGAACAGGTGCGCGCCGCCGTCGAGGCGCAGCTCGGCGGCGCCACGGTGAGCATCGGCCTCGCCACGACGACGGCGACGGAACAAGGTCTCATCGTCATTCGCGAGCAGGCCGGCGCGGCGCTCGACGAAGCGAAGCGCCGCGGCCGCAATGCGGTCGTCGCGTTCGACGAGATTCGCGCCGAGCAGCCGCTGTTTTACCCCGGTCGCGTGGACGCGGTGCGCGAGCTGATCCGCGACGGCACGATCGGCGTCGCATTTCAACCGATCTGGAACATTCACCGCGGCACCTTGATCGGATACGAAGCACTCGCCCGGCCGGGCGGGGACGACGGCATGGAGCCGGGCCTGGCGTTCAGCGTCGCGGAACGCATCGGCAAGGCGCACGATCTCGATCGTATTTGCCGCAACGCGATCCTCGCGCAAGCGCCGATGCTGCCGCCTGACGTGCTGCTCTTCCTCAACGTGTCGGCGCACGCGCTCGGCTGCGACGACCTCGCCGGTACGGCGCTGGTCCGCGCCGTCGAGGCGGCGGGACTCCAGCCGGACCAAGTGGTGCTCGAGGTGACGGCGGGTCCGACCGTCCCGCTCGACGCCGTCATTCGCGAAGCTGCCCGGCTGCGCCGGCTCGGATTTCTCCTCGCGCTCGACGACACCGGGACCGGAACGTCGGGACTCGAGATGCTAAGCCGGCTCGGAGTCGACTTCGTGAAGATCGATCGCGAAGTCATCGTTCGCGCCCTCGCCGGCGCGGGCGGCCGCGGGATCTTGGCGGGCATCCTCGCCGTGGCTCACGAGATGGGGGCGACGATCATCGCGGAAGGCATCGAGAGCGCCGAGATGCTCGAGGTCATTCGCAAGGCGACCCGTTCGGTAACCCAGACGGCAGCGCAGGGCTACTACCTGGGACCGCCGCTGCCGCGATTCGTGGACGCGGCGCAAGCCGAGCTTACGCGGCCGCGGCTCGGCGATCGCGTTGCGGCCGGCGACGCTTCCGGTAACGGCGTGGTATCCACCGTAACGGCGGACATCACGTTACCGCTCGCGCCGATCATAAGCGCACCATCGCACCGCTAGGAAAGTTCTTCTTGGAACGCGCCCATCAGATCAGCCGGCTCGCGTACCTCGGTCTCGTGCTCATCGTCGCAGCGCTCGTGAGCGTCGCGATCAGCGCGTCGTTCGTCACGCGGAACGCGGCGCTCGCGGCGAGCTCGGCGATCGACGAGGCACGGCTGTTCAACGACGCGCTCGCCCAGGTCGAAGCCCAGAAGTCGCTCCGGCACGAATACCGCACCGGACCGACCGCAGCGTTGCGGAAACTGAATCGAGCGGCCGAGCTTCGTCAGCAGTCCGACCTCGCACGATTACCGCAATCGCCCGGCCTCACGGCCTACCGCGCGGCCGATGAGCGCTACGACAAAGCCGCGAAGCGCGTCTACGCGTCGGTGGACATCTACGATCTGCCGCTCTCGACGGCGATTCAGGATCGAGCGGACGAACTGTTCGCGACGCTCCGGACCATCGCCGCGGTGCAATCGGCGGCTGCGGTCGTGCGCGCGGACGTCGCGCTCCGGGTACTGCACGAGACCGAAAACACGATCGTCCGCATGACACTCACGGCCTCGCTGGTAAGCGTGCTGTGCCTTGGAATCGTGCTGCTCGTGCTCCGGCACTACAAACGCGTGGTCAGCGAGACGATGAGCGCGGAGGTGATCCGGTTCAAGCGCGCGTCGCTGACCGACTCGCTGACCGATCTGGGAAATCATCGCGCCTATCAGGAGAATCTCGTGCGCGCGATTGCGGAGTGCTGGGAGAACGGCTCGATCATGACCGTCGCCATGGTCGACGTCGACGAGCTCAAGGTCCTCAACGACCGCAGCGGCCACGTCAGCGGCGACCGGATGTTGTCGTCCCTGGCGCAGGTTCTTCAGGCCGCGGACGTCCAGGGAATTCCGTTCCGGCTGGGCGGCGACGAGTTCGCGCTCACGTTCTCCGGCGTGTCGTCGGCCACGGCGAAGGTCCGCATGGAAGCGATGCGCGGCGTCGTTGAAGCGCAGCTCGGCGGCACGACGGTCAGCATCGGAATTTCCACGACCACGCCCAACAGTCCCGACATGCTGCTCGTGCGCGAGCAGGCCGATGCCGCGCTCTACGAAGCCAAACGGCGCGGCCGCAACGCCGTCGTGACGTTCGACGAGATCCGCAACGCCCATCCGATGTTCTTGCCGGCCCGCGTCGCCGAAGTGCGCCGGCTCGTGGCCGGAGCGCCACTCGGCGTCGCGTTCCAACCGATTTGGAGCGTCGTAGGCCGCTCGCTGATCGGGTACGAGGCGCTCGCCCGGCCCGGCGGCGAGGACCCCATCAACCCGCAAGATGCGTTCGACATCGCGGAACGGATCGGAAAGGCGCACCAGCTCGATCGCGTTTGCCGCACGGCGATACTCGAGAAGGCCGTCGCGCTGCCCGCACACTCGCTGCTCTTTCTCAACGTGTGCCCGCAATCGCTCGACCACGGTGAGTTCGCAGGCTCGTCGCTCGTCGGCGCGGTCGAAGCGGTGGGGCTCACGCCGGACCGCGTCGTGCTCGAGATCACCGAACGTTCCATCGCCCGCATCGACGTCGTCGTGCGCGAGGCGACGCGGCTGCGCGCGCTCGGATTTCGTCTCGCGCTCGACGACGCCGGTTCGGGCAACGCAGGCCTGGAAATGTTGAGCAAGCTCGCCGTGGATTACGTCAAGATCGATCGCGACGTGATCGTCCGCGCTCAGGCGGGGACCGGCGGACGCGGCGTCCTGGCCGGCATCATCGCGATCGCGCACGAGATGCGCGCGAAGATCATCGCCGAGGGGATCGAGGATTTCGCGATGCTCGAAGTCGTGCGGCGCGCGATGCGCAATTCCACGATCGACTGCGCCGTGCAAGGGTATTATCTGGGGCGCCCGCAGGCGAACTTTCTCGACGTGGTCGACGTAGCCGCCGTGATCCCGCGCCTGGCGGGCCCGATGCTCGCCGCCCGGCGCGTCACTACCCGCTCTACGTAAGGAGCGCTTCGCGGAGTCCGATGGACGCCTCCGCCGCGCGCGGGTTCGCGTACCTCTGCTGGGTGCGAAGGAGCGTACCGAACAGCTCCGCCGACATCGGCCGGCCGAACAGAAAGCCCTGAGCCCCGTCGCAGTGGAGCGCTGCGAGCATCGCTCGCTGCTCGACCGTTTCGACACCTTCCGCCACCACGGAAACGCCCAGGCGGTGCACGCCGGTGATCACCGCGGATGCGATCGCTTGATCGATCGCGCTCGTCGCGATGTCGGTGACGAAACAGATGTCCAGCTTCAACGTGTCGATGACGAACGAGCGGAGCGTTGCCAGCGAATTGTATCCCGTCCCGAAGTCGTCGACGGCGATGCGAACGCCCAGCTCGCGCAGTTCCCGCACGACGGCGGCGGCAAGGCCGATGTTCGCGCTCATCGCGGTTTCGGTCAGCTCCAGTTCCAAGAGGTTCGGACGAAGTCCCGAATCGTTCAGTGCGTCCCGCACCGTTTGGACGAATCGCGGATCGGCGAGCTGTCTTGCCGAAACGTTCACGGTCACGCGCAGGGGGGGCGCCACGCGGCCCCACGCCGCATTGCGATAGCAGGCCGAGCGAAGGGCCCATGCACCGATCGGGACGATTAGCCCGGATTCTTCCGCGTACGGAATGAAGTCGTTCGGCTGGATGACGGTGCCGTCCGGCTGCGGCCAACGGATCAGCGCTTCGCTCGCGCGCAGCGTCCCGTTCAACTCGCAGATCGGCTGGTAGTCGAGCGTGAAGCCGCCGGTATCGAGCGCTTTGCGCAACCGCGCGTCGAGCCGCAGCCGCCGTTCGGCCGCGTGATGCATCGCCGGCGTGAAGGAGCACGCGGTCGCTCGCCCGTCGCGCTTCGCCTGATACATGGCGGTGTCCGCGTTGCGGATCAGGGCTTCGGCGTCGTCGCCGTCGCCGGGAAACATTGCGATCCCGATGCTGCAGGTCACGGCGAACTCGTCGTTGCCCCGGCGAATCGGCTGCGCCGTGACGTGGAGGAGATCACGCGCGATCTCCTCCACGCGCCGCAGACCCTCGATGTCGTCCAAAACGGCGATGAACTCGTCTCCGCCCATGCGCGCGACGCAGTCGGCTTGGCGCGTGTGCGAGCGCAACCGATTGGCCAACGTTTTCAGTAACGCGTCGCCCGCCGCGTGTCCCATCGTGTCGTTCACGTTCTTGAACCCGTCGACGTCGATGAACAGCACGGCGACCTTGCGGCCGTGCTCGCGCGCGCCGGCGAGCGCCGCGGTCAGCCGCTCGTACAGCAGGGACCGGTTGGGAAGTCCGGTCAAACGGTCGTGGACCGCGGCGTAGGCTAAACTGGTCTCGCTCCGCAGCGCGCGCGTGAGCGCCGCGTTTCGCGCCGTGACGTCTTGGACGGTGATCATGTGAACCGACACGCCGTCCCGCTCGACGGTCATCGACGTGAGGTGGACGTCGAGCCGCGAGCCGTCCGCGCGCCAGTGGAACGTGTCGATCACCGTCGGGGCGTTGCCGCCCAGGACGTCGATCTTCGTCGCGAAGTCGGCGCGGCGATCCGGCGGACGCAGGTCGTACGGTGTCATCGTGAGCCATTGCTCGTGCGAATAGCCGTATGTGTCGATCGCGGTTTGGTTCACGTCGATGAAGCGGTGCGTCGCGGCGTCCATGATCATCATCGGGTTGGGATTGTGGTCGAAAACGTACCGGCTCCGTTTGAAGAGTAAGTCCGCGATGAGCTTGCGGCGATGCGCGCGCAGCGACAGCGCGAGAACGTCGGCCAGCTCGGCAAGAAAGCGCCGTCCCGGCGGCGCGGTCGCGGCGCCGGCCGAGGCTGCGGCGAGGACGCCGTACACGGTGCTGCCGGCGCGGACGGCGACGGCGCGGTCGCAACGCGCGCCGGCAGCGTCGTCCGTGCGCGACTCGACGACGCCGGCGCTGCCGAACGCGTGCGCCAGGTGCGGGTGAATCGCCGGCAATGCTTCCATGGCGCCGGCGCGGCGCTGCTCGCCGAGCACCAGCGTGCGGTCCGCTTTCGACGCCGCGTAGAATGCGGCGACGTCGCAGGACGTCACGCGGAGCAGCTGTTCGAGCGCCTCGTGCACCACGGCGTCGCCGGCAGCGCCGCTCAGCGCTGCCCGAGAGACCCTGAGCAGCGCGGAACGTGAGTCGACGCCCATGGTTTCAGTGTACGGGCCGCGGTAACCCGACGACGTCCGCCCGGGCGTTACCGTTTTGCCGGCATGACGCGGATCCAGTGGAACGACGACTCGCGGCCGGCGCCCACCACGTAGCTCACCGAGATCAGATAGGACTGCGGCGCGGTGACGGTCGGCATCCGAAGCTCGCTCGTCCCGTCCGCGCGAGGTGTGGCGCGCTGCAGCGTGATCCCGCCCGAACCTGTCAGCTCGATGACCGTGGCCGTCCGCCCGGCACCGGCTGACGTGACCAGCAGCGAACCGCTTTGCGCCGTCGCAGGGATGTCGCGCGTCGCGGCGTCCGGCGGCGGCGCCGGCGACGGTGGTCCCTGGACGAGCGCACCGGCCCTCGCGGTGACGACCAGCGCGACGCTGTTCTCGATCGACGCGCCGTTTCGCCGCGCTTGCAAGACCACGCTGAACGGCGCGTCGCGGTCGCTCACGGGAGCGCGCAGCCGAGTGACCCCGATGGCGCTGAGCGGTTTGCTCTGCCACGTGCCGCCGTGCACGTCGCGCAGCGCCACAATCCCCGATGTCGCGTTCGACCGGTAGCGCACCGCGATCTCGCCGCCGCTCGCCACCGTCGCGGCCTCGAGGCTGAGCGCGTCGATGCGCACGCCGTTCCACGGCATCCGCGTCACGAGGGCGCGCGGGCGCGCGAGAACGCGGATTCGCGCGATGCGCACGTCGCTGCCGAACATCCCGGCGGCGCGCACGACGACGATGACGTCACGGTTCACGTCGCTTTGCACGATCGGAATCTCGAACGCTCCTTGTCGGCCGGTGAGCGAACCCGTCCGGCGGCGTGACGGAGCGTCGAGTCCGTACGAGATCGCACCGAAACCGGCCGCGGCGTACGCGACGACGGCCGTGCTACCGGGATACGCGACGCTCGGTGCAGCCAGCGCGGTGACCTGCGGGTTTGTAACCGCAACCCCGATGAGGATCGCACCGGTCAGCGTCGCACCGGCACCGGTGACGGCGACGGCGGCGCGAGCGAACCGCTTGGGGCTGATGCGGACGGCCTCGTACGTCGCGCGTAGCGCCGCCGTACGTTCAGGTGCGGCGAGGACGACCGCGACCGGTTGGAGACGGTCGCGCGGGGGCGGCAGCGCGAACGGCGGAGCGCGCTCGATCGCCCATACGTGCGGCAACGCTGCGTCCCGCACGCGTCGCTGACCGGTGCCGCGGCCGATGACGACGCCACCCGCCGCGGCGCAGACCAGCGCGCCAAGAATGGCGAGCTTGCCGCGCTTGTTCACGTTACGCGGGAGGCGGCATACCCAGACGTCACGAGCGTTTTCCGGAGGGCAGCGCCGGCGGCGGCTCGTTGAGCACGAGCCAGTACTTTCCGAGCTCTCGGATCGCCACGGAGAACTGGTCGAAGTCGGTCGGCTTTCGGATGTAGCTGTTCGCGCCGCGCCGGTAGCTCTCGATCAAGTCGGCCTCCTGCGCCGATGACGTGAGCACGACCAGGGGCACGAGCTTGAGCGCCTCGTCATCGCGGATGCGTCGAAGCACCTCGAGGCCGCCGAGCTTAGGGATCTTCAGATCGAGTAATATCAGGGCGGGCCCCTCATCGGGAAAATACACCGTCCCGCTTCGCCCAAACAAATGCTCGAGGGCTTCGACACCATCCCGCGCCACGATGACTTCATTTGCGATATTGGCCCGCTTGAGGGCGCGAATCGTGAGGGCCTCTTCGTGCGCGTTGTCCTCGACCAGGAGTATCGGATTTTCATTCATGCAACAACTTCCTCGCCAATCGTAAACGAGAAGGTCGCACCGCGGCCGACGGCACCCTCAGCCCAGATGTTCCCGCCGTGCCGCCGAACGATGCGCTTCACCGTAGCGAGACCTATTCCGGTGCCCTCAAATTCACTCGCCGCATGCAGCCGCTGAAAGACGCCGAAGAGCTTGTCGACGAATTCCATCTCGAAACCGGCGCCGTCGTCTCGAACGAAATATGTCATTCTGTCATCGACGACGCGGCGGCCGAATTCGATGTTGGCAACCGCACGATTCGCCGTGAACTTCCAAGCGTTTTCCAGCAAATTGTCCAAAACGACGAGGATCAATCTTCGGTCCGCGATCGCGACGATGCCGTCAGGCATGACGACGTTGACGTGCCGCTCCGGCGAAAGGTAGCGCAAGCGGTCGACGACTTGCCGCGCGAGAACCGACAGGTCGACGGGCTGCAGCCGCAGCGAACCCCGGGTCACCCGAGCCAGCGTGAGCAGACCTTCGATGAGGTCCGTCATCGAACGAACGGAGGCCCGGATGTTCGCCAGATAGGCGCGGCCTTCGACTTCGAGGTGTTCGCCGAAGTCTTCGGAAAGAGCTTGGCTGTATCCGTCGATGACGCGCAGGGGAGCCCTGAGATCGTGCGCGGCGGAATAGCTGAAAGCGTCCAACTCGGCGTTCGCGGCTTCGGCGACCTTCTGCGCCTCTCGCAGCCGTTCGACGGTCTCGCGCAGGACCAACGCCGTGTCCGCCCGGGCCTGCGTGGCTGCGAAGTCTTCGAGAAGATTCAACATCGCTCGCTGCGCCTGCACGAGCTGGTTCTTGTCGTCGGCGAAGTCCTCGAGCATGTTCGTGACGACCTGCTCGGAAAGGCGAAGCCGGGTCCGTTCGTGCTCGAGAAGCACACGCTCGCCGGCCGCATCGTCCAGGATGTTTACGATCGCGCGATGCATCTGCGCTTGGCGTGCCATCTCTGCCGCGAAGTCCTCGAGTATGTTCAGCGCAGCGCGCGTGTCGTCGCCTGCGCGCTCGGCGACCTGCGTCATACGAGCGCCGGCGCCGCCAGACGGTCGCGCTCACCGCGCAATGCTTCATTTTCCTTTTTGAGCTCGATCATGCGCAGTTCTCGGCCGATCGTGAGCTTTTGAAAGCGCTCCAGTTCCCCCAACCGCTCCAGATCCTGAGCGCGCTGGTCCGCGACCTCTTCTTCCGCTCGCTTCTGCTTGGTCACGTCGCGGGCCGCGGCGACGCCGAGCACGTTTCCGAGGACATCCTTATAAACCGAGGCGTTGTACAGAACGTTGGTCAGGCGGCCGCTCCGGTGCCGGATCGTCAGCGGATAGTCCGTTACGAAGCCCTGCGCAAACACGCGTTCGTATCCGACGCGAGCCTTGTCGGGCTCGGTGAAGTAGTCCGAGAAATCGGTCCCGATGAGCCCCTCCCGTGATACGCCCGTTACCTTGATCGTCGCCTCGTTCACGTCGGTGATCTTCCCGGCGGTACTGATCGTGACGAGCGGGTCCAGCGATGCCTCGATGAGGCTGCGCGCAGACTGCGACTGCTTCTGGGCCGTGACGTCGCGTGCCGCCGCAAACACACCGAGAACGTTGCCGAGAGCGTCCTTGTATACCGACGCGTTGTACAGCACGTCGGCCAGTTTGCCGTTTTGACCGCGGATCGTTAAGGGGTAGTCGGAGAACGAGCCCTTCTCGAAGACCTGCCGGTAGGCTTGACGTGCGTTTTCCGGCTCCGTGAAATAATCGGAGAAGTCGGTGCCGATGAGGTCTTCCCGCGCCACCCCGGTAATTTTGATCGTGGCCTCGTTGACGTCCGTGATCTTGCCGGTCACGCTGATCGTGACCAGCGGGTCGAGCGAGACCTCGATCAGGCTTCGGGCGTACAGCGACGCTTCGAGAAGCTTTTCCTCGGCGCGAACGCGTACCGTGATGTCGCGCGCTATCGAGGACACGCCGGCGACGCGGCCGCGCTCATCGAGGATGGGAGAGAGCGTGAGCGAGACCGATATCGCCCGTCCGTCCTTGCGGACGCGAAGCGTTTCATAATGGTCGATGTGCTTTCCCGATCTGAGCTCGGAAAGCAGCACGTCCATCTCGCCGACCTGATCGGGTCGAATCAAGATCGAAATCGACTTGCCGACGACTTCGTCGGCGGAATATCCGTAAATCGCCTGGGCAGCTTGGTTCCAGCTGGTGATGACGCCGTCCGGTGTCTGCGACACGATCGCATCATCGGCCGCCTCGACGATTGCCGCGAGAAGGCCTACGTGGGTCGCTACGGCGACCGCCGCCGCCTGGCCGGGTCGTCGCGTGTCGATAGCGCTATTCATTTCGTGCCCTGCTTACAGATCTGCCAAGCGATTGTGCTGAAGCCAATACCGGCAGATGTCGTCGATGGTACTGTTCAGCTCGGCCGGAGCGATCGGTTTGAGAATCACGCTGTTGGCGCCGAGCTCGTACGCCGCGGCGACATCTGCGTCGATCGCCGCCGACGTCATGATGACGATCGCGGGCCGATCCGCGCGGGGCGTCGATTGGAGTGCGCGCAGCAGGTCGAGGCCGTCGACCTTCGGCATCCTGAGATCCAGCAGCATGAGAAGAGCTCTGCCTGCACCGTTGAGTCCGGCATAGCGTCCATCACGGCGGAGATATTCCAGCGCCTCGGCCCCGTCATGAAGCCACAGGACGGTTCCGGCAAACGGAGACTTCTTGATCGAGCGCATGATGAGGCCAGCATCCAGCGGATTGTTCTCGACGAGGAGGACCTGCGCTATATTCGTCGAGAGAAAGACCTCCGCAATATCCGTGGTGTTCACCGCTCGCCTGCGGGAAGCGCGAAGCTAAATGTAGCGCCCTGCCCGACAGCACCGGTTGCCCAAACCCGTCCGTGGTGGCGCCGCACGATGCGAAAGACGCTCGCGAGCCCCATGCCGGTGCCGGGAAACTCGTTGTCGTGATGCTGCCGTTCGAAGACCGCGAACAGCTTGTCGCCCGCACTGTCCATGTCGAAGCCCACGCCGTTATCGGCGATCTCGTAGATGGATTCGGCACCGGCGGACGATCCGCTGATGCGGATGAGGGGCGATTTTTCCCTCCCGGTAAATTTGATGGCATTGCCGATCAGATGCTCCCAGACCAGTCGCAGAGTCGCCGTGTCGCCGTGAGCCGGCGGCAATTCGCCGATCTCGAGAACCGAAGCGCCGGAGTTGTTCAGCTTCGAGGCAACGTCGTTCGCAAGGGCGGTCATGTTGACCGTGCGCTCGTCCATCGCTCTTTTTCTCAGCTGCGCGTAGGACACCAAGCCGTCGACCAGACCGCCCATCCGGAGCGCCTCCGTGCGGATGATGGAGAGACATTTTCGCCCGCTCTCCTCGATCAAATGACCGTAATCTTGTTCGACCACTTCCGCATAACCGGCGATCGACCGCAGCGGCGAGCGCAGATCGTGAGCGACGGAACTGCTGAAGCTCTCGAACTCTTCCAGCAGGGCCGTCAGCTGTTGGTTGTGGCGAAGAAGGCGAACGGCGTCGGTCCGATCTTGGGCAGCCTGCTTGCGCTCAGACGCGCTGGGTTCATCGGCTAACTGCATACTTCGAACTTCCTATGTGGTGGACGAACCGGACGTCAAGAGAGTGTCATTATCGCACACGAAGAAGAGGCCGGTTGATCAAAATGGAACAGCCATGCATCATGTGGGCGCATCACGGTCAATCATAGCGATTGCTGGTAACGCCGAGGTAACGTCGCGCGGTGTTACCATTCCATGCGACGGTCGTTGCATGGAATTGAGCGGCGCGGACGAGCCATGCACGCGTATCGAACGCGCGGCCGTCGCCGCGAGCGCCGCCCAGACGGCGCGCTACCGCGACGCGTATACGGAGCTGAGCCTGATCAACGAGGAACTCGCCGCCGAAGTCGCCCGGCTTGCCGCTCGGATCGACGAACGCCTCAGCCCATCCCGGTAGTGACGACCCGCTCGCGCATCGCGGCTTCGAAGATGACGGTATTCGAGCGCCCCCGGGACTTCGCTTCGTACATCGCGATGTCGGCGTCGCGCAGGAGCTCATCAGGCCGCTCATAGTCAGGTGCGCCGAGCGCCGCGCCGACGCTCGTGCTTACGCGCGTCGTCTGCCCGTCGAGATCGAATGGCGCGTCCATCGCGCCGTGAATACGATCGGTCAGCGCGAGCAGGCTTTTCGCGGAGCGGACATCGCTCAAGAGCACGGCGAACTCGTCGCCGCCGAGTCGGGCGACCACGTCTTCCGGGCGAACGCACGCGCTCAACCGGCGGCCAACTTGCACGAGTACGGCATCCGCGCGAACGTGGCCGAACGCGTCGTTGATCTTCTTGAAATGATCGAGGTCGAGAAACAGCACGCCGTACCCGGAACCCGCGCGGCGCTTGGCACGCGCAATCGTGCGTTGCAAATGTTCCAGCAGCAGCGCGCGATTCGCCAGCCCGGTGAGCCCGTCGTGAAACGCCTGCGTCCACATCGTCTTTTCGTCTGCACGGACTTTCGTCACGTCGTGGGCGGTGACCGAAAATCCCCGCGCGCCGCCAAGCCGGCCTGCGCGAAGCCGCGTAACGCAGCGCCGCGCCATGAACCGGCTCCCGTCGCCGCGTAGCTGCCAACGCTCGTTTTCGACCTGGCCGAGCCGGCTGGCCCGTCGCAGCTCGAGATCGGGATAGCCGCACGCGGCCTCGCCGGCCGTAAACAGCTTAGCAAAGGGTTTGCCGACCATCTCCGACTGCGAGTAACCGTAGATCTGCTCCGCGCCCGAGTTCCACAGCGTGACGAGACCGTCGGGCGCGATCGCGAACATCGCGTAGTGACCGATGCTCTCCACCAGGAGGCGAAAGCGCTCCTCGCTTTCCCGCAACGCCGCCGCGGCCTCGTAGCGCTCGGTACTGTCGCGCACGATCTTCGTGAAGCCGTGCCCGTGCCCGTCACCGTCAACCAGCGGCTGGACGGTGTTTGTGCCCCAGAACGTGCTCCCGTCTTTGCGTACGTGCCAGCAGTCGCGATGGATGCGGCCGCTCAGGATCGCCGTACGCAACTCCGCCGCAGGGAGCCCACCCGCGCGGTCTTCCGCGGTGAAGATGATCGAGAAATCCACGCCGATGATCTCCGCTCCGGTATACCCGAACGCGCGCTCGGCGCCCGGATTCCACGTTGCGATCGCGCCGGCGGGTGTGATCGTGAAAATAGCGTACTCGGTTATGCTGTCGCACACGAAGCGCGACAGCGCGGCGCCGTCTGTTCCGGCGCCGCGCTGCGCGTTCACTCGTGGAGGATGACGTTGAGCAACGAGGCTTGTACGTGCACATTGGTGCCGCCGTCGTATTGAATGTAGCCGAGCGCGCGGAACTTGTTCATGAAGAAGCTGACTCTCGATCGCGTCGTACCGACCATGCCTGCAAGGGTCTGCTGGCTGAGTTTCCCGATCGCGGGCTCCGGAAGCGCGTCCTTTCCGTAGTTCGCGAGCAGGAGCAGCACGCGCGCCAGCCGCTTTTCGCTCGAGTTGAACAGTTGATCGGTCAGATCTTCTTCGATTCGCACGTTGCGCGAGAGCAAGTGCGCGGTGAAGACCTCCGCGAAACGCGGCTGTTCGTGCAGCATGTCCTGGATCGCGCCTTTCGGAATCCGCGCGACGGTGCACGCCGTGATCGTCGTCGCGCCCGACATGCGGGTCGCCTGGCCGGCGAGGCAACCTTCACCGAAGAAGGCGTCGGCGCTCACGATCCCGATGATCGCTTCTTTTCCGCGCGGCGACACCAGCGATAATTTGATCTTGCCTCGCTGCAGATAATATACGGCGTCGGCCACATCACCCTGGGCGAATACCGTACGCCGAGGCTGGTATTGGCGGATCGTTCCCCGCTCGTCGAGCTCCTCGACGAACGACTTGGAACTGCTGAGATTCAACGCATTCCTCAAAGTCGCATCCGTGCGTCGGACGACGGCGGCATCGAACTCATTAGTTCCCGTCGTGAGTACTATAGCGCAATCTCGCGGCGCTGCATGTCCAAAAGTGAACATTTCCGAGACAGAACGTTTACTTTCGTATCGTGCGAAACCGGGAACGTGGCGTCCACCCTGAGACCTGAATGGTCGTTCACTTGTGTACGGCGACGTGTCTAGCTAGAGAAATCCTCGACGTAGAATGTCTCGTGCGCGCCGACGGTCACGACCGCGATGCCCATGCGACGCTGCTGCGGGTCCAGCAGGTTGGCGGCGTGCGGTGCGCTTTTCATGAACGCGGCGTGCGCGTGCAGCTCATCGCTGTCGAAAGCGATGTTCTCCGCGGTGTACAGGTTCGGCCAATGCCACGCGCGCAGCCGGTCTTGGAACGTGATGCCGTCCGGATCCGTATGGCCGAAATATCCGCGGGAAGCCATCTCGATCGCCTTCGCGAGGGCGAACCGGTTCAACGTGTCATCGGCGACGAGCGCCGAAAGGCCGCGTTTGATGCGTTCGTTGTTGACGTCGTTCGCGAGCGCCCGCGCCTGGTCGGTCGCGGCTTGCGGATAGTGAGGATTCACGAACGATATGGTGATCGGGGCCTCGAGCACCTGCGACGCGCTCACGCGTGCAGCCGCCGCCGGCGTGCTTCCGGCGATGACGCACGCTCCGAGCAGGGTTAGCGCTGCCGCGGCGGATGAGATGCGGCGTGTGAGCACTTTCATGCGAGCAGTATCGCTCGCCGCGGTAACCGCCCCGGCGGCCATCCTCGCAACGCGGTAACGCGCCGGTTCGCTTTTCAAACGCCCCTAGAGTCAGTGTCGCTGCGCGTCACCGCCGGGAAGCCGGTGCACGAACATCTCGTGCGCTCCGGACGTGCCGGCGGTTCGCCAGCGGTGCGAGTCGCGCAACGCTGCGGCCAGCGGCGAGTCGCGCCGCGCGACGATCGCATCGACGCCATAGGCTTGAAGAGCAAGCTGCCAGCCCGCGCTGCGGTGCGCGACGCGGAACGCAGCTTCCCATACGCGCAGCGGATACGGGTCGGCCCGGCCGTCCAAAAAGACGCGAATTCGCGGTGCGCCGACCGCAACTCCGCACCAAGCGTAGTCTTGGCAGAACAAGCGGTGTAAGCCCGGCATCGCATCGAGCTGGGCGATCAATTCTCCGCTGCCGGCTTGCGAATACGGCACGCGCCAAAGGCGCAGCGCGATGACGCTCGCGAGGACGACGATGCACAGGGCGCCCGCAACCGCGAGCTGCGGGCGCGGCGTATTCGCGGCGCCGAGCCGGCGCATGACGCGCGTAAAACCGACCGCGGCATACGGTGCGGCGATCACCGCGAAGATGGGGACATTCCGCGCCGCGGCACCGAGCAGGACAATCCCGACCGCGACCGCGCACATGCGCTGCGGCGACCGCCGACCGTCGAACAACGCCCAAACCGCGGCGCCCACGAGCAGCGGTAACGCGCCCCACACGAAGGAGGCGTCGCCGAAGCTGGTCGGTTGCCATTCGCGGATGAAATCTTTGATTGGGCTTCGCAGCAGTCGCACGGCGTACGCGATCAAACCAAAACCGAACGGATTCATCGCCACGGCGAACAGGACCGCGACGGCCACCAGCGAGGCGCGCACGGCGATACGGCTCAGGCCTCGGTCTCTGACGCCGAGACCGGCCGCCCACGCGGCGGCGAGGACGGGTGCGAGCACTGCTCCGGCATGCACGTTGGACCATACCGCGGCGACCGCACAGCAGAGCAGCCACGACGCTTCGCGCTCGAGCAGATACATGAAGATCGCAAGCAGCGGCCAGCCCGCAACTTGCGCGCGTACGCCGAACGAGTCGACCATCGCGATCCCGGCAAACAGCACGCATAGCGTCGTCGCAAACGGCGACGCGCCTGCCGCCGTCGCTCGGCGTGCCAGCACGGCGAGTGCGAGCACCGCGCAAAGCGCTACGGTCAGTGCGAACACAGGTGCGAGAGCGAAACGCTGCGCGACCGCGACAAGGACGCCGAACAGCCATTCCTGCGGTAGCCACGGACTGCCGGCCGCGGTAAACGTCTCGGCGCCCAAACTCGTCGGGAGCTTGCCGGAGGTGAGGATTTGCTCGCCGAGCCAGCGCTGCCACGCGAGGTCGCCGTCGGCCGGCGGACCACGCATCGCCGCGACGCAAAAGCGCGCGGCGAACAGCACCACGACGCTCGCGGGCAAGAGTTGGCGTAACGCGTCCGCGCGAGTCAGATCGCAGCCCGTACGCTCACGACGGCAGGCCGGCGGTGAGCGGAAGCGCGATCGCCGCAACGAGATACGGCGCGAACGCAAGCGGCTCGTGGCGCCGCTTGCGCGCCAGCGCGACGATCACGGCGAGCGCGCAGGCACAGCCGAACGCGAGTATGGCGGCTTCCCAACCGAGAACCGCGCCGCCGAGCGCGACGAGCTTGACGTCCCCCCAGCCCATCCCCAGGCCGCGCGATGCGAGCGCAGCTACCGCGAAGGGCACGAACACGATGCCGGCGGACGCCGGCACGCCCCACTGATGCGATAGGCATGCGAGGCCGAGCACGAGCGCGAGCGGAATCAAGGTGAATACGTCCGGCACGACACCGCTCCGCACGTCGCTGTACCAGATGCCGACGAGCGCGCAGCACAGCACCGCCGCAAGAACCAGCTCGGGGAGACCGGCACCGCGCAGTCCCGCGATGAGTCCGGCGGCGCATGCGCAGACGACCAGCATCGCGACGGCCGGGCGTCCCGGTCGCGGCCCGCCCGCCGGCGGCACGATCGTGTCGCAGATTCGCCGTGCCGCGAATGCACCGGCATACCCGGCAGCACCGAACAGCGCGGCCGCTCCGGCACCGGCGAGCACGCTCACTTGTAATAGTCCGCGAGCACGGCACCGAAGATCATCGTGAACAGCGCAGGCAGCATGAACAACGCCATCGGCACAACCATCAGCACCGGCAGCCGCGCCGCAATCTCTTCACCGCGCAGCAGCCGGCGAGAACGCGATTCTTGCCCCAGATCTTCGAGCACCTTGGAGAGGTTGGAGCCGAGCCGTTCGGACTGCACGATCGCGCGCACGGTCGTCTTGAGTTCTTCCTGATCGATCCGTTCGGCCATCGCGCGCAAGGCGTCGGCGCGGCCGCGGCCCACGCGTATCTCCGATAGCACCGCGCGCAGCTCGTCGCCCAGCGGGCCGGGAACGCCGGGAACCGAGTACGCGAGCGCCGCGTTGAATGCGAGCCCGGCTTGGACAGTACTCGCCAGCATGTCGAGCAGATCAGGAAGCGCGCGCGTAATCTCTTTCTTGCGTTTCTTCACCGCGCCGTTGAGACGCGACAGCGGCAACTGGCCGGCGCAGATCGTCACCACGGCGACCAGTCCGACGTAGACGTAACCGCTGAGCCCGAGCACGAACAGCAGCGTTGTCCCTACGACCACTGCGATTCCCGCGTAGAGGACGCAGCTCAGGACGAGTTTCGTCGGCGTCACGGTGTACCAGCCGGCCTGAGATAGCGTCCGCTGCAATTTGCTGCGCTGCTCGACCGTGACGAACCGTTCGACGGTACGCTGCCGCGTCCCGATCGCGGACCTTCCGGACAGATCCTTCATCCGCTCGCGAACCGCGTCGTCCTTCGGCATGAACGCCGCGATCAGCGCGAACACCGCGCACGCCCCGGCGACGGTCATCAGCAGCATCGCCAGGGACGTCATACGTCGAACGACATGATCTTGTTGAGCGAGATCCCGGCCGCGAATTCGAGCGCGGCGACGAGCCCGAGCGCGGAAAGCCCGATCCTTGTGGTGAACAGCGAGTGCGCCATCGCCGGTTGCGTGAGCATGATGAACGCGCCGATCACAAGCGGCAACGCCAAGATGATCAACCCGCTCGCCCGGCCTTCCGCGGTCAACGATTGCATCTTTGCGACGAGGCCGCGCCGGGCGCGAATCGTGTCGGCGACGCCCTCCAGCACTTTGGCCAGGTCGCCTCCCGTTTTCGATTGGATGCGGATCGCGCGTGCGCTCATCATCATCTCGCTGCTCGGCATTCGATCGGCAACCTCGTCGATCGCGTCGAGAATGCTGATGCCGATGTTGGTGCGGCCGATCACCCGTACGAATTCGTGCCGAGCAGGGTCTTCGAGTTCCTCGGTCACGATGACCACCGCCTGGCGCAAGCCCAGCCCGACGCGTAACGAGCTCGACATCATGCGCAGCGCCATCTCGAGCTGCGGCAGGAAACGCTTCCGGCGCCCGGCGGCTTTGCTTTTGACGACGCGGCGGAGACCGAAATACCCCGCAGCGGCGGCGGCCGCGACGATGCCGACGGCGACGAGGACGGATGGACGCAGCAGCAGGATCGCCAGCGCCGCGGCCGCGGCAGCGCTCGTGTAGCTGACGAGCACGAGCTTCTTGACGTCGACGTCCACGTTGCCTGCACGCGCAAGCCGTTCGACGGACGTCAGGCGTTCGCGCACCGCGCCCGTCAGCGAGCCGGCGAACGTATAGCCGAGCAGGCCCACGACGGCCGTCACCCCGGCGATGATGAGGAGCGTCGGATCCATCACCAAAGTGCGCCGGACGACGGCATCGCGGAGAGCGCGCCCAGGTCGAACGTGATGCCCAGCTCTTCGAGGCGCGGCACGCACTGCGGCTGCACGCCGCTGTATTGGAACTCGCCCTGCACGCGTCCGTCGATCATCGGGCGCTGATGAAAGCTCATGATCTCTTGGGTAGTCACGATGTCGCCTTCCATGCCCACCACTTCGGTGATGCTCATGACCTTGCGGGTGCCGTCGCGCAGCCGTGCCGTCTGGATGACGACGTCGACCGCGCTGGTGATCTGCTCGCGAATCGCGCGTATGGGCAGGTCGAAGCCGGCCATCATCACCATCGTCTCGATCCGTGCGAGCGCGTCGCGCGGCGTGTTCGCGTGCACGCTGGTCAGCGAGCCGTCGTGCCCGGTGTTCATCGCTTGGAGCATGTCCAGCGCCTCGCCGCCGCGGCACTCACCGACGATGATGCGGTCGGGTCGCATCCGCAGCGCGTTCCGCACGAGGTCGCGAATCTTGATCTCGCCGAGGCCCTCGATGTTGGGCGGGCGTGACTCCAGCCGCACGACGTGATCCTGCGAGAGGCGCAACTCCGCGGCGTCTTCGATGGTGACGATGCGCTCGCCGGCCGGGATGAACGCCGACAGCACGTTCAAGAACGTGGTCTTCCCGGAACCGGTTCCGCCGCTGACGACGATGTTGAGGCGCCCTTCGACGGCGGCGCGGAGAAAGTCGACGACGGCGGGCGACACGGCACCTAGCTCCACGAGATCGCCGATGCTCAACCGCTTGGTCCCGAAGCGGCGGATCGTGACCGTCGGCCCGTCCAGCGATACCGGCTCGATGATTGCGTTCACGCGCGAGCCGTCCGGCAGTCGCGCATCGACCATCGGGACGGCTTCGTCGACGCGGCGGCCGATCGGCGCGATGATGCGTTCGATGATCAGCCGGAGCTGGCGTTCGTTGAGGAACGTCTTGTCGGTGAGCTGGATCTTCCCGCGCCGCTCGACGTAAATGCGTTTGGGGCCGTTCACCATGATCTCGGAGATGTCGGGCTCGGCCAGCAGGCTCTCTAGCGGTCCGAACCCGACGACTTCGTCCATCACCTCGTCGCAGAGCGGCTCGATGAGTTCCATCGAGATCCGGCCCGGCTGCTTTTCGAGCAGGCGCTGCACGAACTCGACGGCGTGTTCGCGCATTTCGGCGATCTTGCGCTTGTCGGAATCCGCGATCGTCGCGGCGTCGACGTGCTTGGCGAGGTCGTTGTGAACCTCGATCTTGAGCGCTTCCCAGCGCGCTCGCTCGGCGTTGATCACGCCGTCGGCGGCGCTGAGCGAATGCGCGAGCTGTTCGGCCTGGCGCATCTCGTCGCGCCGCTCGTCGGTGCGGCGCTCGCCGATCGGCGTCTTGCTCACGACCAGATCGAGCAGCGCGGCATCGGGTACGATCTGCATCAAGCGCTGCGCGAACGCCGTGACGGCCTTGGCGTACTGGCGATCGGAGCGCGGCGGGATCTCTGCGATGACGGGTAACTCGAGGAGCCGCTCGATCTCGTGCGCCGACACCTCGACGTTGCGCGGGTCGCGCACGTTGATCGCGATCGCGACACGTTCGTCCGGGATCGCCCGCAGGTGGTCGGCGACGAGCGCCCGAGCTCCGGTGACGCCGAGCATCGTCGGCTCCATGACGACGATGAAACGCGCGGTCCGCGACATGAGCGGCTGCAGCGCCCCGGCGAACGCCTGCGACGCGTCCACGACGACGGTCGCGACGTTCGCGAGTTCCGCCACGATCTGTTCGACCTGTTCCGCCCGCAACGAAAACGACAGCGCCAGCTTGTCGACCAGCTCCGCGACTTTGAGCCCGTCCACCACGGCGATGGGCAACATCCCTTCGTGCCGCAGGCCGTCGAACGTGCGCACCGCATCGAGCAGGACGGCGATGCTGCGCCGTCCCGACAGGTCACCGTCGACGAGCGCCGCGGGCTCGAACTTCTGGATCTCGCGGGCGACCTGCAGCGCCAGCGTCGACGTGCCGCACCCGCCCTTGGCGCCGATGAACGTGAGGATGCGCATCTAGTTGGAGCCTGCGGCGCCGTCGATCACGGGCGTGGTGCCGGCAGCCGGGGCGCGCTTCGCGCGGCCGATCGGTCGCGGCGCGGCGGGGAGCGGGGCGAATGGCACGGCGGCTTGCACGGGTGCTGGTACGGCGGCTTGCGCCGGTGGCGGCGCGACGGCTTGTATCGGCGCGTGCACCACGGGCATGGCCGGCAGCGCAAGGCGTTCGGACGGCAGCGATCCGACCGACTCTTGAGGCGATCTCAGCGCCAGGCGCAACGTCGCGTTGACGTCAGCCGACGCCAGCACCGCGGCTTGCGCCGGCGTTACGCCGAGCGTGACGGTCGCGGCGTTCTGAACCTCCGCGGGGGAAATCGGCGCCGAACTCTCGAGTTGCGCACCCAGCGCGAGCACGAGCGCGCCGCGCAGGATCGTCGTCGCCACCGGCGTCTCGGTACCAACGCGGCCCGGCACTGCGATCACATCGACCCGATCGCCCGGCTTGATCAAGCCGGCCACATCCTTGACGCGGTCGACGGCGATCGCAATCGCCCGCATCCCGGGCTTGAGGACGACCGACAGCGCTACGTCTTGCGGCCGTCCCACCTTCGAGTTGGTTATCGTGCTGCCGCTCGGGATGCTGATCAGCGAATACGTCCCGATCGCCTTGGCGGTATCCGCGATCGCGTCCGGTTCGACTTCGGATGCGCGCCGCTGCGCGTGCTGAAGCATCGCGCCGGTGATCACGACGCGCGCCGGGATGTCTTCCGATGCGACGATGATCTGCCGCTGCTGCTGCAGCTCCGACGCGACCTGATGCCGGACCGACGACAAGTAGTTCAGGGTCAAGAAACCGGTTCCGGCGGCCAACGTCACGGCGACGATGAGGCTGATGCGTTTCTGGTTCATGCGAATATCCGCAGCGCCGGGATCGCCGTCGCGCTTTCGGTGAGAGCGGCGCCGCAGGCGATTGCGACCGCATAAGGGATTTTCAAGGAGCCGGCGTTCATGCTCGGCAACGATCCGCCGGCGAAGACCAGCGCGAACGACCGCGTCGCCGTTCCGAGCGAGCGCCGTTGCGCGACGACGATGGCGACGAGCGCGAGCGCTCCGCCGCTCACGAGCGCGTAGAGCACGAAGTCGGCGACCGCAGGAAACCCGAAAGCCGCGGCCACCGCGACGGTGAGCTTCACGTCGCCGCCGCCGAACCAGCGGCGCGAGTGGGCGAGCGTTCCGAGGACGAGCAAGACGGCGGCCGCGCTGAGCGCTTGAAGAACGTCCCAACCGCCGCGGCCGGCATGATAGACCACCGCCGCGATGAGAATCGCGGCGGGCAGCCAGTTCGGGATCCTTCGGGTCGCGATGTCAAAGAATGCGGCGGTTGTCGCGCCGCATACGATGACCCACACGATCCAAGCCGCGTGCGGGCCCATCTTACTTGATGGAGTTCGCCGTGTTGGTCAGCGACGTGCTGGCGTTCGTTCCGACGAGCTTGACGGCGACGATGCAAACTGCGGCGATGAGCGAGACGATGAGCGCGTATTCGACCAGCGTCGCGCCTTCGTCGTCGCGCATCATCGAGAGAAATTCGTTGTACATGTGGTTCCTTTCGGGAGTGGACGCCGAGGGGCCGAAAGGGACCCGGCCCGAGGCACGCCCTTACTATGACGCGCTGCGGTAACTCGGAGGAGGCCGCGGTAACTGCGCGCTCCGTGTTCCGGCGCGTTACCGGTGCGGCCCAGGATGAGGGCCATGAACCGGATTCCGTCTATTTGCTTAGCCGCCGTCTTGTGCTCGACGCTGCTCGTGTCGCGCGGGACCTCCGCGCGCGCGGCCGGGCCGACGGAAATCGACCTGGAGTCCGGCCACTCGGTCGTCATCGCGGCGCCGCATCTCACCCGGCTCGCAGTGGGCGACAGCCGCATCGCGGGGGTCGCCGGCGTCACGGGCTCGCAGATCGTCGTCAGCGCCAGGTCTCCGGGGCGCACCTCCGTCATCGTTTGGCTCGGCGGTGAGGTTCGAACGTACGAGATCGTGGTTACCGAGCAGTCGCTCGGCCCGATCGCAACCATGATCCGCGCCGCGGTGAACGAACCCGGCGTGTCGGTTCTCACCGTCGGCCACTCCATCGTCGTGCACGGCACCGTCGAGGACAGCGCGCGTTACGCGGCGCTCACCGACATCGTGCTGCGCTTTCAAAAACTCGAGACCACGCAAAAATACAGCGTGGTCAACACGGTGACGGTCGTCCATCCGTTCGGGACGCTGGATGCCAACCTCGCGCGCATGCTGGGCCCGAACGACATCCACTTCGAGCCGGACGGCAAAGGCAACGTGGTCGTGAGCGGCCACGTGAAAGACCGCGTTGCCGCGCAGTTGGTGCTCGAACAAGCACGTGGGCTGGCCGGCGCATACCTCGGCGGCGACGGCAAGGTGATCGACCGCATCACGGTCGCGACCGTCAGCCAGGTCGACGTCAAGGTCCGCATCTACGAAGTCGACAAAACCGCGCTCGATCAGATCGGGCTGCGGCTTCAGTCGGCGACGTTGGACTCGACGGGCGCGACGGTGTTGGGGACGCCGTCGTTCACCGCGGTCGAACTGGCCAAGGGTCTGGGTAAAGCGCTCACGATCGGCGGTTTCGTCCGGATCACGCAGCTCGCTCCGACGCTCGACCTGCTCGTGACGAACGGCAACGCCAAGCTGCTATCGGAACCTGACCTCCTCACCATGCCGGGCAACGAGGCGTCGTTCTTGGTCGGCGGAGAGATCCCGGTGCCGATCTCGTCGACGCTGGGCGGGGTCACCGTGCTCTACAAAGAGTACGGCGTCCGTCTGAAAGTGACGCCGTCGATTCTCGGAAACGGCAGCATCGACACCAAAGTCAACCCGGAAGTCTCCGATCTCGATTTCGCCAACGGCGTCTCGCTCAACGGTTTCGTCATACCCGCGCTCAAGACGAGCCGGCTCACGACCGACGTCGTGACCGCATCCGGCGAATCGATCGTGCTCGGTGGACTGCTGCGGCGCGTCGAACAGCGCAGTATTCAACGGATCCCGCTGCTGAGCAGCTTGCCGATTCTGGGGCCGCTCTTTCGTTCGACGCGGTACCTGCACAACGAGAGCGACGTGATTTTCGTGATGACGCCGCGAATCGTGACGCGATGACGCGGGCGCTCGCCGCGCTGCGAGCGCTCGCGCGCGACGAATCAGGCACTACGCTCGCCGAATATGCGCTCATTACCGCAGCGCTCGGCGTGCTGATGATCGGAGCGCTCCGGCTCATCCAAACCGAGACCGGCGGCCAGCTCACGGCGACCGGCAACGGGCTGACCGCGATCGGCGTAACGCCGCCATGACGTCCCGCGGCACCGCGGTGGTGGAAACCGCCTTCGTGATGAGCCTCGTCTTGATGGTGCTTTTCGGCGGCGTGCAGCTGGCGCTGATCGCGTTCACGCAAACGTCGCAAGACGGGGCGGCATTCGTCGCCGCTCGCGCGTACGCGGCAAATCCTTCGGCCGGCGCGGTCTCCGCGGATACCGCAGCGCATGCGATCTTCCCCCACGTCCCGCTTGCCGCGTTCGTCGTGACGCCGGCGGCCGGACAAGTCTCGGTCACCATCGCGCAAACCGCGAACGGTTTGCCGGTCCCAGGGTCGCCCGCGTCGTTCGGCATCGGCTCGATCGCAAGCGAACCGTTCGCGAGCCCGAGCGGTGCTCCGTTCGCCGTGACGGCGACGTTGTCGAACTTCTACACGACGCCGGGCGACAACGGTGCGGCGGCGGGCCTGCTCCGGCCCAGACCCATCCTCACCGCGCAAACGTTCGGGACAGGAAACGGCATCAACGGCCGGTTTACCGAGTGGTACTGCCGGCAAGGCGTGTACGGTGGCTTGAACATCCCCACGACGACCGCCGGGGCCGGCAGCTTCTTCGATCCGATGAAGGCCGCAAGCGCATTGCACCAGATCTACGCTTGGGACACGGGGGCGACGTGCACGTAGCGGCTCATCGAGAGCGCGGGCAGACGCTTCCGCTGTGGGTGGTCGGGGTCGCCGCCATGTGCGCGCTGATGTTCTTCACGGCGAACTTCGCCAACATGGTTCGCTGGCACATTCGCGCGCAGAATGCCGCGGATAGCGCCGCATCGGCGGGCATCGCGACGGATGCCAGTTCCATCAATCAGGTCAACGTGCTCGTCTACGCGGCGACGATCGACGAGATCCGGATGCGCTACCTTCTGCAAGCGATGGTCAACACGGTCTACGACCCCGGTGCATGCTCGGGGACCGCGGCCTGCGATGCGATCCTCAAGAAGCTGTCGACCGCGTACGATACGGCGTCGACGAATTTCTCCGCCCTCAAGAAAGACATGCAAACGGGCGACGGCCTTACCGAAGGCGGCCTCAAGAACGGGCCGGACAAAGCCATCGCCCTCGTGCAAACCAACTGCGCTGTGCTCGATTGCGCCTTCACCTACACGTCGACGACCAACACGACGACCGAGGTGGTCGACGTCGTCGCTTGCAAGAGCGTCGCGACGCTGGTTCCGGCGATCCTGGGCCTGTCTGCAGCCTCCGCGTTCAAAGCAGTGGGCCGCAGCGCAATGACGCTGGGCGCCGTCCGCGAATCGTTTGCGCCGGCCGCGCTCAACCCGGTCTCGGGGACGCCGTACCAGCCCGACGAAACCCCGGCCGGCCAGAACACGTCGGCCGACTTCGCGGTCAAGTACGCATCGGTGTCCGTGCAGCTCGCATGGGCGGTCGCCGTACCCGCTCGGCCTGGCGCGCTCATCGGCGCGTACGGCTGCTCGTGACCGGTCACCGGCATCGCGGTCAGGCGCTCGTGGAAACCGTCATCTTTCTGCCGGTCGCGCTCCTCGCGCTCTTCGGCATCATCTTCTTCGCGCGCTACGGCGTGTTGTCCGAACGCGCGCAGAGCGCCGTTCGATACGGTACGCTCATCGCCTACGGCAAGGCCCCCGCCTATAGTGCGGCCGACATCTATGCGGCGATCGCGACCGGCGGCGCGACGTTCCCGTCAGCGTGCGCGGCGAGCGTCACGACGGACACCGTCAAGGCGATCTCCGAGCAAAACGCCGCCGGACCGACACCCGCGCCGTTTTGGCGGCCCGACACGGCTTCGGCGACGTGTACGCAAGCCACGGTGAGCTTCGCCGGTCCGCCGTGGGCCGCGTATCATACGCTCACGGTCACCAGCCAAACCGCGACGGCGACGATCGCGGTTCCGGCCTTTCTCGCCAACGTGCTCGGCGCCAACGCAGCCGCCACCGCGTCGTTCGGTTACGCTCGCAGCGACCCGCCCAGCGTCATCATGTATTGCACCGGATCCGGCGCCGCCGTCGCCGCGGCCTTAGGCGCCACCTACGGAGGCGGCGGTTCGTGCTAGCGGGTGCAGCAACTCCTTGAGCTGCGCCGACGGCTCGACGCCGAGCTCGCGGTCCAGCAATTTCCGATAGTGTTGGTACTCGAGGATCGCCGCGCCACGGTTCTTGGTCGCGAGGTGCGCTTGGATCTTGACGCTGCGCGCGGCTTCGTCGAGCGGGTCGACGCCGACGAGAAATTCGGCGATCTGTAACGCGCGCGCCGTATCTTCGCGGCGCAGCGCATCGTGAGCCAAGAAGTCGCCGAGCTCGCGCGTGGCAGCCTGCAGCATCCGTTCGGTATCCTCGAACCACTCCCAACGGCTGAATGCTGCCGGGCGTCCCCGTCGGAGCCGTGCAAAGCACGCTTCAATCGCTTCGAGGTCCGAAGCGGCGCTCGTCCCGCGCGCGACCGCCGAGCGCAGCGCAGGCAGCGCCCGCACGTCGACCTCGACATCCGCTCCGAGCACGTACGTGCTCTTGACCGACACGATCGCGTCCGGGTCACCGAGCTGCTGGCGCGTGCGGCGCACGCACATCTTCAGCGCGTTGCGCGCCGACTCCAGCGGCATGTCCGGCCAGAGCCGGTCGCAGAGCATGTCTCGGCTCACCGCGCGCTCGTCGACCGCAAGCGCTGCCATGAGCGCCCAGCCGCCTTCGGAGACGGTCAGCTCGGTACCGTCGCGGCGGATCGTAGCATTCGCGAGCCAGACCGTGACGCACGCGTCGGTTGACGGCTCGAAGGCGGAGCTGCGGAAGCGCAGCCGGTCGACGAACGACGTGAGCATGCCGGTGGGCTCGCCGGTCGCGACGAGCCGCGCAATGCTCTCGTGCAGCGGCGCAGAGTCGATCTCCCCCGCGATCTCTTGCGCCTCGGCTAAGCGGCGATGGCGCGACGACGGCACTTTTTCCGCGACGGCAAGTCGTGCGAGAACGCGCAGGAATGCGGTACCGGCATGATCCGCCAAGGCCAGCGCCGTCTGCGCATCCTGGGCCGCGGCGGCGGGATCGTCGTTGTCAGCAGCCGACATGAGATAGGCTCGTGCGTCCCAGTGCCATGAGCCGCCACGCGTCGGTGAAAGCTTGCGCCCGAGCGCGGCGAGACCGAAGTTGAGCAAACCCGGCAGATCGTGTTCCTTGAGCGCGAGCGCGAACTGCGTCAGATACGCGTCGGCGACGTCGGCATCGCGCGCGAGCCACGTTCCGAATACGCCCTCCGCCAATGCCATCGCGATGATCGCCGGCGCTCCGCCGCGTTGCGCCGCCTTGAACATCTCCTCGATCGCCTGATACTCCATCTCCCATTGACCGCGGGCGCGCGCCGCGCCGATCTCGATAGACAGCAGCTGCGAGAACCAGGTCTGTTCCGCCAGCATATGACGCTGCATCTTGTGCCACGCGATCAGCGCCGCGTCGTAATGCCCGCGCGTCGCGTCGATCGTCGCAAGCGCCGCGAGCAGGTGCAGTTGACCGGCGTTCTGCGGTCCATCGCCGGGGAACGGCCGGCCGCGAGCGAGCATGGTGAACGCATCGAACATCCGGCCGGCGTCCATCAGGACGAGCGCCGAAAGCGCGACGATGGTGTTCACGGTACCGTCGGACGCGTCGGAGGGAAGGCTCTCGAGCACCGCGTTGGCTTCTTGCGCGAGTACGTCGGGCCGCTCCGAGAGGCGGCGGGCGCCGATGCTCGCTGCCCAAACCTCCGGGTAGCAGGCCAGGGTCGCCGCATCGTACCGCGCGGGAAGCCGCGAGAAGATGCACAACGCGTCGAGCGTTACGCTGTCGGCTTGGCGCAGCAACTCCGACGCGAGCGCGATCTCGCCCGACTCGAGGTAACATTGCGCCGCGCGCGCGATCTCGTGATTCGCAACGCAATTCCTGGCGACCTCGAGCTGTCCCCGATGCACCTCCGCGGCGTGGCGCGCGCGCAGCACCGAACGGATGAGCGGACACACCTCGATGCGGTCGCCGCTGAGCACGTCGGCGACCTGGAACCGGCGGGAAAGGTCGGAAACGATACGTTCGCGCGACGCTGCGCCGAAGAGATGCGCGAACTCCGCAGCGCCGAGATCGTCGAACGCGACCGACGCGCACAAGGCGTGCAGGACGTCCGGCGTGAGATGGGCGAGAACGTGCCAGTCCACGTAGTCGAACAGATCGTCGAACGCGGTCGGGTCCAATGCATCGAATGCGGCTTCGAGATTGCCTTCGCGCGCCAAACGGGCGAAGTAGAGCGCAGCAAGCGGCCAGCCGGACGTGAAGCGGGATATCCGAAACAGCAGCGACTCGGTGATCTCGTGCTCGGCGAAGACGCTGCGCATCTCGGCTTCGTCGAACGCCAGGTGCTCCCGGCGCACCGTCGTGAGGAGATGTGGCCCGGCGAAATCGGCGAACGCGATGCCGGGCTCGCGCCGCGCGCACAGGATGAGCTTCCCGTTGGGCGCATGGCACGAGATCAAGTCGGTCAGGATTTTCAATCCGCGAGGGTTCTCTTCGAGGCACTCGATGTCATCGACGATCAGCGTGCGCGGAGCGGGAAGCTGCAGCCATGCCCGGGTGATCGCAGCGCCGGGATTCTCTGCGGACGTGTCGATTTCGACTCCGAGCGCGGCGGCGACGCGCTCCTCGAGCCGGCCCTCCTGTTGCGGCGACGCGCTCACCTCGGCCCATGACGGCTCTAACCGCGCGATCCGGTGAGCAATGTAGCTCTTTCCGTAACCCGCGGGGGCGATGAGGGCGGTGATCGCGGTACCGCGCTTGCGGATACGATCGAGCACGCGTTGCCGGTTGACGAACATACCAATCCGATCTCAGCACGACCGCGTCCCGCGCTCGTGCGCAATTGCACGCGACCTCTCCCCTTCGGTACAATGTGAGCGGCTCCCGGCGTTGTCGAAATACTCAGGTGTATACTATTGCTCATCAGTAACGATTGCGCCGGTGCCGATGCGTTACCGCCGCATGCAACCATTGCGCATGATCGCCGTAGAACGTTGGCCCAGTAAGAGCACCGCAGGCGCAACCCGTAAATTCGCACTGCCGCAGCTGCTGTGCATCGCCGGATTCGACGGCCACTTCAAGAGCTTGAGCGCTTCATGGGAGACGATGCTGGACTACTCGCTGAGCGAGCTGCGCAGTTGCACCTTCTACGAGTTCATCCACCCCGAAGACGTTGCCGCGACGATGGACGTCGTACGGCGCCTCGCGGCCGGCGCAACCAGCGGCATTTTGCGGAACCGGTTCTGCCGGCGCGACGGAACGTATCGCACGCTGTTGTGGACGGCGGAACCCATCGTGAAGGACCGCACGTTCTTTGCCGTCGCCTCCGACGTCACCGGCAAGGATGAAAGATTGGTTAGACACTACCTCAACGGCTGAGCGTGGCCGTAGTACAGATCGGCCTGCGCGCGTCATGCGATCGAAAATTCACGTGCGCTGAAACCTAGTTGCCGCCGCTCACCGTTCTGAGGGACGATGAAACCCGTGCCGCCGGTAGTGCGCTTGCGACCCTGCAGCGGAACGGCCGGGAGCAGCCGGCCCAACGTCCTCGCGGGCGAGTTCCTCGCGGAGCCGGCGCGCCGCGAACGGAGCCGCCGGGCGCGCGAGGCGCTGCTCGCCGCGGCACTGTCGCGGTTCGCAGCGAACGGGTACGAAGCGACGACGGTCGAGGAGATCGTGCGCGACGCCGGGATCGCCGTCGGCGGGTTCTACGCGCACTTTCGCTCGAAGCGACAGGTGCTGCTCGTCCTCCTCGACCGGTTGCTGGACGAGCTCGAATCCGTCCCGGCGTGGGCGCCGGACGCCGGTGCTGCGACCGTGATCGAGCGCATTCGGCAGCGCTTCTTGGGCGTTTGGCACCACGCGGGCGTGTATCGCGCCTGGCGCGAGGCTGCATTGCGGGACGCGTCGCTGACGGAGATCCAGACGAGCATCGAGGCTTGGGCGACCGTGAAGGTCGGCGCGGCGCTGACTGCCGCGTCGGCTGCACCCGGGGCGCGCCGCAACGTCGACGTCGACACGCTCTCCTACGTGCTGAGCGCGATCTTCCTGCGGCTCCTCGAATCGGACGTTTCCGATCGCGCGACGTTGGCGGATACGATCGTCGCGATCGTGACGCATGCGCTGTTCGAAGACGGCGCGGTCGCATCGGACGATCCGGCTCGCAGCGTTACTCGTGCAGAATGACGTTCATCAGCGTGCTGTGAACCCGCAGGCCGCCGCGGTACTCGATGAGGCCGAGCCGCCGGAACTTGCTCATGAAAAAGCTCACGCGCGAGCGGGTGGTACCGATCATGTCCGCGAGCGTCTGCTGGCTGAGTTGGACGATCGCCGGCTCCGCCGGCGCGCCCATGCCGAAGCGGCCCAGTTGCAGCAGGATGCGAGCCAACCGCTTCTCGCATGAATTGAAGAGCTGATCGGTGAGATCTTCCTCGATGCGCGCGTTGCGCGAAAGCAAGTGCGCGATGAACGATTGCGCGACGGCCACGCGGTCGTGCAACAGCGCGACCATCGCCGCCTTTTCGATCCGAATGACCGAGCATGGCGTGATGCACGTCGCCGTCATCATGCGCGTGGTTTGACCCGCGAGGCACCCCTCGCCGAAGAACTCGTCGCCGCCCAGGATCGCCAAGACGGCTTCTTTCCCGCGCGGCGAGATGAGTGACATCTTGATCCGGCCGCGCTGCAGGTAAAACACGGCGTCCGCGGGGTCGCCCTGGGCGAACACGACGCGCCGCGGCGGATAGGTTCGGGCCGATCGGCCGTCCACCACACCCTCGAGTACGTTGTCCGGACATAATCCTGTCCGCCTGACATCGTGCATCCGATCACTCCCACACCCTCGTCCGTCCGAGCATAGCACGCCGCGGGTACGTTTTCGTACAGAGCACGTGAAAAACGCAGCGAACATGAACCTGAAGGACGATTCAACGGCGCACGGTGCACCGTGATCACCGGACCGCGTGAACCAGCGAACGCCGATTGCTCTGGTACGATCGAAGTACGCCCGCGACCGAACCTGTTAGCGGACGAGCAGTTTCCCGCGCCGCCAAGGCAAGAACGAAGCCGGCGTGCCCGCGACGGTTTGCTCGCGGCCGCACTCTCGCTCTTCGCGACCAATGGGTTCGATGCGACCACGGTTGACGAGATCGCGCGGCACGCCGGCGTCGCGGTCGGCGGCTTCTACCTGCACTTTCGTTCGAAACGGCAAGTGCTGCAAGTGCTGGTGGACTCGCTGCTGAGCGAGCTCGATGCGCGGCTCGGGGCGCTCGACGATCCGGCGCGTCTGCCGGAGCAGCTGCTCACCGTGACGTTCGACTCGCCGTATGCCGGCGTCTACCGTGCGTGGCGCGAGGCGGTGTTGCGAGATCCCTCGATCGCCGCGCTCGATGCCAAGATCGAAGCATGGATGAGCGCGCGCATCGCAGCTTCGCTGCATGCCGCGACGCTGCGGACCGCCGCCCGTGCGTCCGTCGACCTTCGGTCGGTCGCGTGGATGTTGAGCGTGCTGTGGCAGCAACTGCTCGAGGACGCGCGCCCCGATCGCAACGCGGTCACGAAGAAGGCTGCGGCGCTCATGCAGTCCATCCTCTTCGAAGACGTTCCGCCGCCGAGCGACACGCAGCCGGTCCCGGGCCAAGCCACGTGATGACGAAAAGCAAAAACAGCCGGCGGCTCTCGAGTGCGGCTCGCGGACGTTGCGTTCCCGCGAGTCCCGGCCTCGGGCCGCCGGCCTGCCCGTATCTTCGGCGATCCGGGCGGCGCTGTCAGTTCAATTGTGAGCACCCGGCGGGATGACGGCGACGACGAGGCGGTCGAGGTCCGCGTAATCGCGGATCGTCTCGACGCCCGCGGTCGGGAGCGCTTCGCGCACGAGCCGTTCGAGCACGCGCGCGTTCGACGGCGCCGCTTCGAGGATCGCGATGCCGCGCGGCGCGACCAGCGCGCGCAAATCGGGCAGTAGGCGGCGGTACGCCGACAAGCCGTCGGGGCCACCGTCGCGCGCGAGCATCGGTTCGAACGAGACCGGATCCGGCGCGCCGGCGCAATCGGCGGACGGCACGTACGGCAAGTTCGCGACGACGCAATCGAACGGCGCATACGCCAGCAGCGGCGCCGCGAGATCGCCGTGCACGAACGTCACGTGCTGAAACACGTCGTTGCGCGCGGCGTTGCGGCGCGCGACGCTCAACGCGTCCTGCGAAATGTCGGCCGCATACACGCTGAGGTCGCGCAGCTCGCCGGCCAGGGTCACCGCGACCGCGCCGCTGCCGGTACCAATGTCGGCCGCGCTTCCGGCTTCGCGGCCGATCGCGCGCAGGTGGCGCACCGCCCATTCCACGGCGAGCTCGGTTTCCGTGCGCGGGACGAGCACGCGTTCGTCGACGCCGAACATCCGTCCGTAAAAACCGGCTTCGCCGGTGACGTAGGCGAGCGGCGTTCCGCGCGCGCGCCGCGCGACGAGCGCTTCGAAGCGCTCCACGACGTCGGGCGTGAGCTCGCGCTCCCGGTGCGCGATCATCTCCTGCCGCGTCACGCCGCCGGCATGCGCGAGCAAGAACACGGCGTCGAGCCGGCCGGTCCCGCCGATCGGTTCGAGCCGCACCGACGCGTCCCGCAGCGCCTCGCCGATCGTCATGCCGCGTCGAACTCGCCGCTCAGGCGGCGCGCTTTTTCGTCCTTCTGCAGTTCGACGACGAGCTTCTCCATGTCGCCGTCCAGAATCGCCTTGATGTTCTGGAAGTTCTGATTGATGCGGTGATCCGTGATGCGGTCTTGCGGATAATTGTAGGTGCGAATCTTCTCGCTGCGATCGCCGGTGCCCACTTGGCTGCGGCGCAATGACGCTTCGGACTCCTCGCGCTCGCGCCGCTGGTTCGCGGCGAGCTGCGCGCGCAGCATGTCCATCGCGCGCGCGCGGTTCTGCAGCTGCGAGCGTTCCTCGCTGCACGACACGATGATGCCGCTCGGCTTGTGCGTGATGCGGATCGCGGACTCGGTCTTATTGACGTGCTGGCCGCCCGCACCCGACGCCTTGAACGTGTCGATCTCCAAATCGGTCGAGCGAATCTCGACCTCGCCGTCGTCTTCGACTTCGGGCAGCACCGCGA
Organism: Vulcanimicrobiota bacterium; assembly: GCA_034666305.1. Taxonomy (GTDB): domain Bacteria; phylum Vulcanimicrobiota; class Vulcanimicrobiia; order Vulcanimicrobiales; family Vulcanimicrobiaceae; genus Vulcanimicrobium. The sequence goes on along the minus strand of JAXDMA010000122.1, from coordinate 1,061 downwards.
CCGTCGCGGTCGAGGTGTGGATCCGGCCCGCCGCTTCGGTCGCGGGGACGCGCTGCACGCGGTGCACGCCGGACTCGTACTTGAACCAGCGGTAGGGCTCGCCGCCCTTGACCGCGACGACGACCTCTTTGTAGCCGCCCGCCTCGTTCTCGTTCTCGCTCAGCAGTTCGACGCGCATCTTGCGCGACTCGCCAAAGCGCGAGTACATGCGCAGCAAGTCGCCGGCGAAGATCCCCGCCTCGTCGCCGCCCGCACCCGCGCGAATCTCGATGAACACGTCCTTGCCGTCGTCGGGATCGCGCGGCAGCATGAGCTCCTGCAGCTCCGCGTCCACGGCGGCGAGACGCTCGCGCAAGCCGCCCGCTTCTTCCTCCGCGAGCGCGGCAAGCTCGGGATCGCTCTTGTCGGCGCGCAGCGCGTCGTTCTCCGCCGTCTCACGCAGCAGCGCACGGTAGCGGCGATAGGCCGCGACCGTCGGCTCGATCGAGGCGCGCTCTTTCATCAGCGCCGTGACGCGTGTTTGATCGTAACCGCCGCTCGTGTCGGCGAGCGCGGCGTCGATCTCGTCGAAGCGGTTCGAGAGCGTCTCGAGGCGGTCGGTATATTGCATCGTCAGACAAGCAAGAAGCGCGCCGAACGACGGCGCGCTTCCAGAGATCGTATCGAGGTGGCTAAACGGACGCCGGGGCGGCCTCCGCCTGGTCGGCCTGCTTCTTGGCGGTCCGCGCGGCGGCGGCGGCCTTCTTCTGGTCGGCCATGGCGACGCGCTGGTTGAACTTCTCGACGCGGCCCGCCGTGTCGAGGAACTTCTGCTGCCCGGTCCAGAGCGGATGGCAGTTGGAGCAGACTTCGACCGCGATCGTCGGCGTCGTCGATCCGGTGGTGAACGTGGCTCCGCAAGCGCAAGATACCTTGGCTTCCGGATACCATTTGGGGTGGCCCTTGGTCTTCACAGCCCTAGTATTCTATCACCGCGTGCAAGGGGCGCCGGATACCGAAGTTTCCGGCGCCCCTCGTCCGCTTGGTTCTGACTCCTAGACGCCGACCACCGACTTGATCAG
>JAXDMA010000121.1:0-3530 GCA_034666305.1 Vulcanimicrobiota bacterium | reverse complement strand
CCGACGGCAACTGGCCGGTGATGGGGCCGTCGCCGATTCCCTTCGGCGAACGGAATCAGGTTCCGCACGTCATGACGCATGGCGACATGGCGCGCGTGAAAGAACAGTTCGTGCGCGCGGCGGAGATGGGACTGCGATGCGGGTTCGACTTGCTGGAGCTGCACTGCGCGCATGGGTACTTGCTGTCGAGCTTCATCACGCCGCTCACCAACCAGCGCACCGACGAATACGGCGGCAGTTTGGCGAACCGGCTGCGCTTCCCGCTGGACGTGTTCGCGGCTGTACGCGCGGTGTGGCCCGCGTACAGGCCGATGTCGGTGCGCATCTCCGCGACCGACTGGGTGGAGGGCGGGATCACGCCCAACGACGCGGTCGAGGTCGCGCGCGCGTTCGACGCGGCGGGCGCCGATCTGATCGACGTGTCGGCGGGGCAGACGTCGCGCCAGGCGCAACCGGTGTACGGGCGCATGTTCCAGACGCCGTTTTCCGACAAAATTCGCAACGAGCTGCGCATCGCGACCATGGCCGTCGGCAACATCACCGACGCGGACCAGGTGAACAGCATCGTTGCCGCGGGCCGCGCCGATCTCGTCGCGCTGGCCCGGCCGCATCTGGCCGATCCGTATTTCACGCTGCACGCGGCGGCGCAGCTGGGCTACGACGAGCAGCACTGGCCCGAGCAGTACCTCACGGGGCGCGAGCAGTATCTTCGAAACCTTCGGCGCGCGGCGCAGATCGCCGCCGATGCGGCGAGCGAGGTGACGCGATGAACGGCGTACTGACCGGCAAACACGCGCTGGTGACGGGCGGGGGACGCGGAATCGGTGCGGCCATCGCGGCGGCGCTCGCCGCGGACGGCGCGCGCGTGACGCTGCTCGGTCGCGACCGCACCGCGTTAGACCAGCACGCGGCGACGCTGCCCGAAAGCGCGCAGGCGCACGTCGTCGTCGCGGACGTCACCGACGGCGCGCAGGTGGAGGCGGCGTTCGGCGACCTTCGCGCGCGCCACGGCGAGGTGGAGATCCTCGTGAACAATGCGGGTGCGGCGACGGCGGTGCCGTTCGCGCAGCTGGAGCGCGACACGTGGGAAGCCATCATCGCGGTGAACTTGACGTCGACGTATGCGTTCGCGCGCCAGGTCGTGCCGGCGATGATCGCCGCCGGCAGCGGCCGGATCGTCAACGTCGCGAGCACGGCGGGACTGGTCGGCGGCGCGTACATCAGCGCGTACAGCGCCGCCAAGCACGGCGTGGTCGGTCTGACGCGCTCGCTCGCGGTGGAGCTGGCAAAGAAAGGCATCACCGTCAACGCGGTGTGCCCCGGGTTCACCGAGACGGACATGCTCGACCGCAGCCTCGATCGCATCGTCGCGACGACGGGGCGCACGCGCGACGACGCGGCCCGCGCGCTGCTCGGGCGCAATCCGCTCGGCCGCTTCGTGCGTCCCGACGAAGTCGCGCAGGTGGTCGCGTTCCTGTGCCGCCCCGACTCCGCGGCGATCACGGGCCAAGCGATCGCAATCGACGGCGGCGAGGTGCAGCACTGATGCTGCTCGACACCGAGTCGCGCGCGACGCACGACGACCACCTCTCCGTGCGGGTATGGCTGCGGCTGCTCACGTGCACCAACCTGGTGGAAGGCCGCGTCGCTAGCCGGCTGCGCGACGACTTCGACACGACGCTGCCGCGCTTCGACTTTCTCTCGCAGCTCGAGCGCAACGCCGGCGGCTTGCGCATGACGGAGATCTCGAAAGGCATGATGGTGACCGGCGGCAACGTCACGCGCATCGCCGATCAGCTTCTCGCCGAGGGTCTGATCACGCGCGCGGTTGCACCGGGCGACCGCCGCGCCGCGATCGTGAAGCTGAGCGCAGCCGGGCGCCGCGCGTTCGCGGAGATGGCCCGCCGGCACGAAGGCTGGGTCGTCGAGATGTTCGCCGGGCTCAGCGAGTCCGATCGCACGCAGCTCTACACGCTGCTCGCCAAGCTCAAACGTCACCTCAACGCCGCCGAAAGCGACTGATCGCGCAATGAACCGAGACTGCACCTTCACGGGCTACGCCGCGCGGCACTTCCGCTGGGACGTGGACGGCGGCGTCGCGACGCTGACGCTGAACCGGCCGGAGCGCAAGAACCCGCTCACGTTCGAATCGTACGCGGAGCTGCGCGATCTCTTTCGGGGTCTCGTGTACGCGAGCGACGTCCACGCCGTCGTCATCACCGGCGCCGGCGGCAACTTCTGTTCGGGCGGGGACGTGCACGAGATCATCGGGCCGCTCACCGAGATGGCGATGCCCGAGCTGCTCGCGTTCACGCGCATGACGGGCGACGTGGTCAAGGCGATGCGCGCGTGCCCGCAACCGGTCGTCGCGGCGGTGGACGGCGTGTGCGCCGGTGCGGGTGCGATGCTCGCGCTCGCGTCGGACGTGCGCTACGGCACGCCCAACGCGCGCGTCGCGTTCTTGTTCACGCGGGTCGGACTCGCGGGCGCCGACATGGGCGCGTGCACGCTGCTGCCGCGCGTGATCGGCCACGGGCGCGCGTCGGAGCTGCTGTTCAGTGGCCGCTCGATGAGCGCGGACGAAGGGCTCGCCTGGGGATTCTTCAGCCGGCTGGTCGACCCCGGCGCGCTGCACGCGGAGGCGGAAGCGTTCGCGACGACGCTCGCGAGCGGGCCGACGTTCGGCCACGCGATGACGAAGAAGATGCTGCACCAGGAGTGGGCGATGGGCCTCGACGAGGCGATCGAAGCCGAAGCCGAGGCGCAGGCGATCTGCATGCAGACGCACGACTTCCGGCGCGCGTACGAGGCGTTCGCGGCGAAGCGAACGCCCGTGTTCGAGGGCGACTGAATGAGCGACGCGACGTTCCTGTCCTGGCCGTTCTTCGACGACGAGCACCGCGAGGTGGCGTCGGCGCTGGATGCGTGGGCCGCGGAGCACGTCGGCGATCACGAGTACGAGGACGTGGACGCGGGCTGCCGCGAGCTCGTCGCGGCGCTTGGCCGCGGCGGCTGGCTGCGGTACGCGGTGCCGGCGCGCTTCGGCGGTGCGTTCGAGGACGTCGACTCGCGCGCGGTGTGCATCGTGCGCGAGACGCTGGCGCGCCACAACGCGCTGGCCGACTTCGCGTTCGCGATGCAAGGGCTGAGCAGCGCGCCCATCGTGCTCGCGGGTAGCGCGGAGGTGCAGGCGCGGTATCTGCCGCGCGTCTGCGCCGGCACGGCCATCGCGGCGTTCGCGCTGTCGGAGCGCGATGCGGGCTCGGATGTCGCGGCGCTCGCGACGACCGCGCGCCGTGACGGCGACGCGTACGTGCTCGACGGCGAGAAGACGTGGATCTCCAACGGCGGGATCGCGGATTTCTACGTCGTGTTCGCGCGCACCGGAGAGGCCGAGGGCAGCCGTGGGCTGAGCGCGTTCGTCGTCGACGCCGATACGGTTGGGCTGGAGATCGCCCAACGCATTGACCTCATCGCGCCGCACCCGCTCGCCACGATCCGGTTGCATGAGTGCCGCGTTCCGGCGTCGC
>JAXDMA010000120.1:0-21281 GCA_034666305.1 Vulcanimicrobiota bacterium | reverse complement strand
CGCGACGAAGTAACCCGCACCCTGGGATGACGCACGCGAGGCGGGAGTCGGATCGACCCCGCCTCGCGAATTTGTTGCCATCGTGATCCGCATCGTCGGCCTCGGACCGGGCGACCCGGGCCTTCTCACGCTGGGCAGCCGCGAGTCGCTGCGTGCCGTCGGCCGTGCCGCTACCGTGCTCGCGCCGCCCGAGCTCGTCCGGTTTCTCGAAAGCGACGGCGTCGCGATGGAACGCGCGCTGATCATCGATCAAGGCCTTTTTCTGCGCGGATCGAGCGAGGTGATCGACGCGTTCGTCGCGCGCCTCGACGAGCGCGACCTCGGCTTGGGCGTGCTCGGCAACCCGCTCTCTGATTTTCTCGGCCTTCCGATGCTGCTGCGCGCGCTCGAAAAGCGCGGTTTCGAAGCTGAGATCGTTCCCGGCATGCCGCGCGCGACGCTGTCGGCGTCGATCACGATGCCGCTCGTGCCGTTACCGCCCGGTTCGACGCACCACACCTGGGACGACCTGATCGAAATCATGGCGCGGCTGCGCCGCTCGTGCCCGTGGGACCGCGAGCAGACGCACGCATCGCTCGTGCGCTATCTGATCGAGGAAGCGTACGAGGTGGTCGACGCGATCGAGCATGGCAACGACGTCGAGCTGTGCGAAGAACTCGGTGATCTCTTGTTCCAAATCGTATTTCACGCGCAGCTCGCGACGGAGCGCGGGAAGTTCTCCGTGGCCGACGTCATCGACGGGCTGTCCGACAAGATGATCCGGCGCCACCCGCACGTGTTCGGCGACGTTGCCGTCGCGGACGTCGCCGGCGTGTGGGCGAACTGGGAAGCGCTCAAAGCGCAAGAGGCGACGGGGCAGGCGCGCGCGTCGAAGCTCGACGGCATCCCCGCGCACATGGCGGCCCTGCAGCGCGGTCAGAAGATGCAGGAAAAAGCCGCGCGCGTCGGCTTCGACTGGACCGATCCGCGCGACATCACCGAGAAGCTGTCCGAAGAGCTGCGCGAGCTCGCCGAGGCGCGCATCAAGGCAGGGGATCTCAAGCCCGAAGACCCGCACGTGCGCGAGGAGCTCGGCGACGTGATCTTCACGGTGGTGAACCTCGCGCGCCGTCTGGGCGTCGACGCCGAAGGCGCGATGCGCGACGCGAACGCGAAGTTCGAGCGGCGCTTCCGCTACATGGAAGCGTACGCGATCGCCAGCGGGCGGCAGCTGGGCGACATGACGCTGGACGAGCTCGAGGATTTGTGGCAGCAGGCGAAGACGGCAGCGTAGCGCTGATCCGCTTGCGGATGAGCGCGCACGACGCGCATTACGGCGGCAACCTCGTCGACGGCGCGCGCATCCTGAGCCTGTTCGGTGACGTCGCGACGGAGCTGCTGATCCGGCACGACGGCGATGAAGGCTTGTTCGTCGCGTACGACCTGGTCGAATTCAAAGCACCGGTGTACGCCGGCGACTACATCGAAGCGCGCGGCCGCATAACGCGCGTGGGCACGACGTCGCGCACGATGGAGTTCGAAGCGCACAAGGTAATCGCCGCGCGCACCGACATATCGGCGTCGGCAGCCGACGTACTCGGCGAACCGGTGCTCGTGGTCCGCGCCCGCGGCACGTGCGTCACGCCGAAGGCATCGCAGCGCACCGGAAGATGAGCCAGGGCCGGTCGTTCCTGCCGCTGATTCGAGCCGCCTTCGACCCGGTGCTGCTCGGACACGGGTTCAGCGTCGAACGCCAGTTGTCACAGGACGATCTCGGGAGCGGCGGCGACATCGTATGGTATCGCGCAGGGGCGCGCACCGTCTGCGTCTCGTACGCTGCCGCCGCCGAGCAATGGTGCGACGTTTCGCTCGGAGGCTACGGCGAGCCCGAAGCGGTTCGCGACCTGGCAACTTTCGTTCATGGATTGCAGGACGGTACCGGACGCCACTACTCGACGCGCGACCCCGCCGCGTTCGAACGAGAGGCGCGCAGGTGCGCCGAGGAGCTCGTGACGGCGTGCGGCGAATTCCTGACCGGCGACATCGCCGCGTTTCGCGAGCGCTATGCCGAGCTGCTCCACGTCGAGTCGATCCGCAGCCGCGGCCTCACAAGCTGGTATGCGCGAGACATCGAGGGCACGGCACGCTGGTACACCTTGATCGAGGAGTACTTGCGGCGAGATGAATCCGCGCGTCTCGTGGCTGCCCGCGTCGAATTACGAAGAGCCGCGTACCGGGCGAAACGCGCCGCTGCTGAGAGGGCTGCGACCAGGGAGACCGGCGGCTCGTGATGCGCGTCGTGCTCGCATTCCTCGCTGCAGCGTCGTTCGCGGCCGGGACGCCGGATTATGGGCACGTGCAGACACAGATCAGGCAGCGCGGGTGGGCGTGCGTTTCCGTGAAGGGCGATCGCCCGGAGCATGCGTTCGCCTACAGCGTCGGGTTGAGCGGCAAACATCTTCCGGAGCTGGGCATGTTCGGCACCGGCGATCCGGCGGTCGCGTGCGCGGCCATCGATCGCGTCGCGCGCGTGTTGATCGCCGGCGGGCGCGCGCCGCGAAACGGCGCCGAAATATTTCGCAACGCCGACGGGCGGGTGGTGCTGCGCGCGGTTCTGCACGGCCAATTCTTCGACAAATGCACGCTCGCCAAGCGCTGGCGGGACGAGCACCACATTCGCGACGCACGCGCGATGCAGATTCTCGTGCTGGACCCCGGTGAACGGATGCCGCGCTAGACCGAGGCCGCCCCTTCAGCGAGCGCGCGCAGCTTCGCGTACGCGATCTCACGGCCCATCGGTGCCATGCCGCAATTCGTCGAGCAAACGATGCGGTCGTCGGGGAGGTGGCGCCGTGCGAGCTCGATGGTCGCGCGCACGTCTTGCGGCGTCTCGACGTGGTCGCTCGCGACGTCGATGACGCCGATCGCAACGATCTTGTCGCCCGCGAGCGCCAGCACGCCCGGCGGTACGTGCGACCCGGCGAGCTCGATCGACACTTGGTCCACGCTGCTCCTCGCGAGCAGCGGCAAGACGTGCGCGTATTGGTCCCAGCGCTCGCCGAGGTTCGCTTTCCACTGCGCGTTGGCGGGGATCCCGTAGCCGTAGCACACGTGCACCGCGGTCACGCACGAGGTACCGCTCAACGCTGTGTCGAGGGCGTCGATCCCCCAGGCGGCCACTTCGTCGAAATACACGTTGAACGCCGGCTCGTCGAGCTGCACCACGTCGACGCCCGCCGCGATCAGATCGGCGATCTCCTCGCGGATCGCGCGCGCGAACGCGAACGCCAGATCGGCCCGGTTACCGTACGCTTCGTCGACGACCGTGTCGACCAGCGTCATCGGGCCGGGGATCGTGATTTTCAGCGGGCCGTCCGTCAGCGTGCGCGCGAAGCGCATCTCCTCACCGTGGATCGGCGCGATGCGTCGCACCTCGCCGGTGACCGTGGGACACACGGCTTCGTAGCGGTCGTCGCGGATGCCGCGCTTTTGGCGCTTCGCGGCGTCGACGCCGCCGAGACGCTCCGCGAAGCCGTGCACGAAGTGCTTGCGCGCCTGCTCGCCGTCGGTGACGATCTCGATCCCCGCACGAAGCTGCTCGGCCACTGCGATGCGCGTCGCGTCGCGCTGCGCTTCCGCGAGGTCGGCGCCTTCGAGCCGCCAGCTCGGAAAAATGCGCTCGGGTTCGGCAAGCCACGCAGGCTTGGGCAGACTTCCGGCGATCGTGGTGGAAAACGGCATATACCCCCTTTCGCCAGGCGCCGGAGGTTTTCGCGCGCCGGCGGAGGGTTTCGGCGGCAGCGGCTACCGAAGGTCGGTGCGTGGTTCTCCGGCGAGGGGTCGATGCGGCTCGATAAGTTTCTGAAGGTCTCGCGGCTTGCGAAACGGCGCGCCGAGGCGAAGGACGGGATCGAAGCCGGGCGGATCACCAAGGAGGGGCGTGCGCTCAAACCTGGCTACGAGGTCAAGACCGGCGACGTGATCGTGCTTCACTACCGCACGAAGTTTCTCACCGTGCGCGTGCTGCTGGTGCCCGAACGCGTGCTGCCGTCGCTCAAGCCGGCGGATTTGTACGAGATCGTCGAGGAACGCAAAGACGATCCCGTCGAGTGGCTCCGCTGATGGTGCGCTTTCTGATCGCCGCGTTCGGCGGCGCGTGGCTCTTCGGCGGCGTCGTGCTCATGACGCTCGCGTACGGCGGCGTGCGGCACACGGACTTGTGCGCGCCCCGCGCGGAGTTCGGCGACGTCGCCGGGCTCTGGCCGCGCGAAGCCGAGGAGTTCGGCGCGGCGATCGCCGGCCGCAGTCAGTACCTCGAAACCGTCGACCATCGTGACGGTAATCGCATCCGCAGCGTGCGCGTCGAACGCAACACCGTGACGGTAGCGCTGGATGGGCCAAACCATTGGCGCACGCCGGAGACACCAGGCGCGCCGTGGCAGCTCATTTACGCGCGCCACCACGGCGGCGTCGCCGGCGGCGGCCTGCCGTGCGTGAAAATCGATGTCGCCAGCAGTTCGCGCGTCCAGCATTGGGCTTGGGCGGCCGCGGACTTGAACGTGCTGCGGTGATCGCCGTTGCCTGAACGTTCGCGCTTATCGGCCGACGCGAAAGATGCGCTCGCGCGCGACGTGCCGGCGAATCCCGGCGTGCGCGCGGCGCTGCGCAACGGCCTGGCGTACTACGGCGGCATCGATGCCGGCGGCCAGCTCGTGTTTCGCACGCGGCGGTCCGCGGTCGCGCGGCTGGCGCGCACGCTGTTCGAGGAGCAGCGCAGCCCGGCGCCCGTGCGGCGCGGTCACGACGCGCGGCTCTACAAAACGACGACGTTTGAAATCGATCTCGGCGCCGTGCCGGCGCAGCCTCCGCCCAAACCGCGCCGCCGCGACGAGCGCCGTGCGGAGCTGCGTGCGGCATTCCTGTGCACGGGTTCCGTCGCCGCGCCGCATCACGGCTACCACCTCGAGTTCGTCCCGGCCGACGCCGCTCGCGCCGACCGCATCGCCGCGCTGATCGCGGCCGAGGACCTCACGCCGGGCCGGATGATGCGCAAAGCGCGGCCGGTGGTCTACCTCAAGGGCCTCGATGCGATCGTCACGGTGCTCGGCGCGACGGGCGCATCCGGGGCGGTGCTGCACCTCGAGGACGTCCGGGCGATGAAGGAGACCAAAAACCGCATCCACCGTTTGGTGAACACCGAAGCCGCCAACGTGGTCCGGGCCGCATCCGCGGCCGCCGCTCAGCGCGAGGCCATCCAGTACCTCGCGGACGCCTACGGCTTGCGCAATTTGTCGCCGGTGCTGCGCGAAGCCGCCCAGCTCCGCCTCGCGCACCCGGACGAGACGCTGGCCGAGCTGGGTCGCCGCTGCCACCCCGCGGTGGGGAAGGCCACGATCAACGGACGGCTCGCTTCGGTGATGCGGCTCGTGAAGCGGTTACGCGGCGAGCGAGAGGAGCCTGAAGTTTCCTTCGCCTAAAGCGAACGGGCTATGCGCATCGGTATCAACGGGTTCGGCCGGATCGGCCGCAATTTCGCCAAGGCTCTCCTGGAGCGGCATCCCGGCGTCGAAATCGCCGCGGTCAACGACCTCACCAGCGCCGCCGAGTGCGCGCACCTCTTCAAGTACGACTCCAACTACGGCACGTACGCGGGCGACGTCGCGGCGACGGCGGACGGAATCATGATCGACGGCAGGACCATCCGCGTGCTGGCGGAGCGCGATCCCGGCAAGCTGCCGTGGAAGGACCTCGGCGTCGACGTCGTGATCGAGTCGACCGGGTTGTTCACCGATGCCGCGAAAGCGCGCGCGCACATCGACGGCGGCGGCGCCAAGAAAGTCATCATCTCCGCGCCGGCCAAGGGCGAGGACATCACCGTCGTGCTCGGCGTCAATGACGCGGACTACGACCCGGCCAAGCACCACGTGATCTCGAACGCGTCGTGCACGACCAACTGCCTGGCGACGGCAGTGAAGCCGATCGTCGACACCATCGGCTGGGTCAAGGGCTTCATGTGCACGATCCACTCGTACACCAACGACCAGAACATTCTCGACGCGCCGCACAAGGATCTGCGCCGCGCGCGCAACGCCGCGACGAACATCATCCCGACCTCGACCGGCGCCGCGAAGGCGCTCTATCTCACCATCCCCGAGGTGCAGGGAACGTTCGACGGCTTCGCGCTGCGCGTTCCGACGCCGACGGTGTCGATGGTGTACCTCGTGGTGCAGACCAAGAAAGAAACCACGCGCGACGAGCTCAACGCGATCCTGCGCGGCGCTGCGAACGAAGGTCTCAAAGACTACGTCCAGTACACCGAGGAAGAGCTCGTGTCGAGCGACTTCAAGCAGAACCCGCACAGCTCGATCATCGACGGCAAGCTGACGAATGCGAACGGCGACCTGATCCAGATCGCGGCCTGGTACGACAACGAGTGGGGATACTCGTGCCGGCTCGGCGACCTCACCCAAATCGTCGCCGCGAAGATTCCGAGCGCCGTGTAGTTGCGGCGCACCGGTTCGCTCCTCATCGCCGTCGCGGTCCTCGCGGCGGCGATGATCGTCCCGGCTCGATCCGCGCCGCGCGGGTTCGGCTACGACGACGTGTTTCGCATCGTCTCCGTCGCGACGCCGCAGCTGTCGCCCGACGGTACCCGCATCGTCGCCGTGGTGACGCACGTCGACCGCGAACATAACCGGCGCGTGCGCGATCTCGACGTGATCGACGTCAGAAGCGGCACGCGCCGCACGCTCGCGAAAGCGCGCGCCGGACTTGGATCGGCGCGCTGGTCACCACGCAGCGACCGCATCGCGTTCGTCGCCGACGCGCCGAAGGGCAAGGATGCGCAGGTGCAAGTGTTCGTCATGCCGGCGAGCGGGGGCATCGCGGTCCGCGTGACCGATGCGCCCGACGGGGTCGAGCAGTTCGCATGGCGACCCGACGGCAAGGCGCTCGCGTACGTCGCGATCGACCCGAAGCCGAAGGCGACCGGCGACGCGCGCTACGTCGACGCGTACCGCGTCGGCAACGATCCCGCGTTGGCGCACGGCGCCGCGCGGCCCGCGCGAGTCTGGCTGCAGCCGCTAGCGGCCCGCAAAGCACGGCTGCTCACGCCGGACGACGGCAGCGTGACGTACGGCGAAGGCGAGTCGACGCTGTCGTTCTCACCCGACGGTGCGACGCTGGCGTACGTCCACGCGCCCACTGCGGTGCTCAACGACGCCGACGACGCGACGGTGCACCTCATCGACGTCGCCGCCGCGCGCGAACGGCCGTTAGGAACATCCGCATCGCACGAGCACGATCCGTTGTTCGCGCCGGACGGTACGCACGTCGCGTATTTGCACAGCGACGGTGACAACCAAGTGCATCCGACGCATGCGTACGTCACCGGACCGCGCGGCGGCCCGGGGATCGCGGTCTCCCCGTCCGTCGATCGCGCCGTACGCGACATCGGCTGGGAGCCCGGCGGGCGCGTGCTCGACTTCACGGTCGCGGACGGAACCGCGTACGTGCTCTACCGCGCGCCGCTCGGCGGCACGCCGCAGCGCGTCGACCTCGGCGGCATCAGCGTGATGTCCGGTCTCGACGGTGCGCTCGGAAAAGACGGCGCGCTCGCCTTCGTCGGTTCGACGACGCAGCGGCCCGACGAGATCTACTATGCTCCTTCCGGCGGTGCGCCGCGGCAGTTGACGCACGACAACGACGCCGTCGCGTCGCTCGCGCTCGGCACGAGCGAGCGCGTCACGTATCCCACGACGACCGGCGTCGACGGCGACGCGGTGCTGATCAAGCCCTCGGGTTTCACGGCCGGCCGAACGTATCCGCTGGTCGTGATGATCCACGGCGGCCCGACCTCGACGTCCATCGAAACGTTCGGCACGCGCGCGCAGCTGATGGCGGCGCGCGGCTGGCTCGTCCTGCAGCCGAACTACCGTGGTTCACCCAATCGCGGGGAGCGCTATCAGCACGCGATCTACGTCGACACCGTCGACGGCCCGGGCAAAGACATTCGCGCGGCGCTCGACGCGGTGAAGGCGCGCGGCATCGTCGACGCGAGCCGCGTCGCGGTGAGCGGCTGGTCCTACGGCGGCGTGATGACGACGTGGCTCATCGCTCGCTACCACGACTGGCGCGTCGCCGTCGCAGGAGCCCCGGTGACGGACATTCTCGCCGACTATGCGACGGCCGACGACATCAACGCGGACCGCGAACTGTTTCGCGGCTCGCCGTGGCTGGGCGACAACCGGGCCGACTACGTGGCGCAAAGCCCGATCACGTACGTGAAGGACGTGACGACCCCGGTCTTGCTGATGACGGACCGCGGCGACCAGCGCGTGTCCCCGGTGTCCGCGTACGCGTTCTACCACGCGCTGCGCGATCTCGGCAAGCCCGTCGAGCTGGTCGCGTATCCGGTCGACGGCCACTTTCCGAGCGATCCCGTGCGCTCCGCCGACGTCAGCCGGCGCTGGGTGGACTACATCGCGGAACACTTCGCGCGCTAGCCGATGTGCACCGTACTCGCGCTGCTGCGCCCGGAGCATTCGTGGCCGCTGATCGTCGCCGCCAACCGCGACGAACGGCTCGACCGCGCATTCAACGCGCCCGATCGGTGGTGGAAGGATGCGCCGGGGATCGTCGCCGGCAGAGATGTTCTTGGGGGCGGAAGCTGGTTCGGCGTCAACGACGACGGCGTCGTCGCGACGATCGTCAACGGAATGCACCGGCTCGGTCCGCTCGAAGGCAAGGAAAGCCGCGGCGAGCTCGTGCTGCGCGCGCTGCGCGAACGCGACGCGGCTTCCGCGGCACGACTTGCGGGCGCGATCGCGCCCGGCCGGTACCGCGGCTTCACGATGCTGATCGCCGACCGGCAAGCCGCGTTCGCGATAGCCGGCGACGAGCACCGCGTGCGCGTCGACATGCTCGTACCCGGCCATCACATGATCACGCCCGAAGGCTGCGACGTGACGTCGTCGCCGCGCTACGCCGCGCACTTCGCATCGTTTCAGGACGCGCCCGCGCCCGAGCCGGCGACGGGAGACTGGACCGCCTGGACCGAGCTGTTGCGGCGCGCCGACGCCGACGATCCGCATCGCTCGATGACCATCGCCGGCGAAGAGTTCGGCACGGTCTGCAGTACGCTGCTCGCGCTGCCCGCCGCGCGAGGCGCGACCCCTGTCATGCGCTTCGCGAACGGCCCGCCGACGCGCGTTCCCTACGAGCCGGTCGTCGCGCCGTGGGTTCACGGCGCCGGTGTCGAAGGCCGCTGACGCATGCATTTCAAGTCACTCCGGGATGCCGAGGTACGCGGCAAGCGCGTGCTCCTGCGCGAAGATCTCAACGTGCCCACCAAGGACGGTGCGATTGCCGACGAGACGCGCATCACCGCGGCGCTGCCGACGCTGCGCTGGCTGCACGAGCACGGCGCGAAGACCGTCATCCTGTCGCATCTCGGCCGCCCCGACGGCAAGCCGAACCCGAAGTACTCGCTGCACCCGGTCGCGACACGTCTCGCGGAGCTGCTTGCAACCGAGGTTCGCTTCGTCGACGATTGCGTCGGTGAGGCCGCCGTCGCCGCATCGCGCGCGCTCGCGGACGGCGGGTTCGCGCTGTTCGAGAACGTGCGCTTCCATGCCGGCGAAGAAATGAACGACCCGGCGTTCGCGCGCGAGCTGGCGCAGTCGGGTGACCTGTACGCGAACGACGCGTTCGGCACCGCGCACCGCGCGCACGCGTCGACCGCGGGCGTCGCCGCGTATCTGCCGGCGTACGCGGGATTTCTGATGGAGGCCGAGCTCGCTGCGCTCGCGCGGCTCACCGACCATCCGGTGCACCCGTTCGTGTGCGCGATCGGCGGCGCGAAGGTCGCCGACAAGGTCGGCGTGTTCGAGAACTTGCTGGCGAAGGTCGACGCATTTGTGATCGGTGGCGGGATGGCAAACACGTTCCTCGCCGCGCAAGGCATCAACGTCGGCAAGTCGCTGCGCGACCCCGACTTGCTGCCGGCGCAGAAGATCATCGCGCTGTCGCTGTCCAAAGGCGTCGCGCTTCACTTGCCGACGGATGCGGTGGTCGCCGACGCGTTCGATGCCGACGTTACGGCGCGCACGGTCGCCCTGGATCAGGTCGGCGACGGCATGATCCTCGACATCGGTCCCGACACCGCTCGCGCGTACGCCCAGGTACTGCGCGCGGCGAAGACGATCGTGTTCAACGGACCGATGGGCGTGTTCGAGAAAGCACCGTACCAAAACGGCACGCGCGTGGTGGGCGAAGCGATCGCGGAGGCGACGAAGAACGGCGCGACGAGCGTCGTCGGCGGCGGCGACGCCGCAGCCGCCGCACACGTGCTCGGCTTCGCGGATGCAATGACCCACGTCTCGACCGGCGGCGGCGCGACGTTGGAATTTCTCGAAGGCAAGACGTTACCCGGCGTCGCGGCGCTGGAACGCTAGCCGCGATGCGCGAGCGCAAACCCCTGATCGTCGGGAATTGGAAAATGCACAAGACGATCGTGCAGGCGCGCGCGTTCGTCGCCGACGTGCGCGCCCGCACGCTGCCGCTGGCCGAGGTCGACGCGGTGCTCTGCCCGCCGTTCACGGCGCTGCCGGCCGCGCGCGAAGCGCTCGCGGGATCGGCGATCGGGCTGGGCGCGCAGAACGTGTGCTGGGTCGACGAGGGTGCGTTCACCGGCGAGATCTCGCCCGCGATGCTCGTGGAGTGCGGCGTGACGTGGGTCGTCATCGGCCACTCCGAACGGCGCCATCTGTTCGGCGAGCTGGACTACCGGGTCAACGAGAAAGCACGCGCGGCGCTCGCGCACGGGATCACGCCGATCGTCGCGGTCGGCGAGACGGCGCAAGAGCACGCGGCCGGACGCGCTCGCGACAAAGTGTGCGCGCAGATCGAGGCGGCGTTCGACGGCGTCCCGGCGGCGGACGTGGCGCGGTG
Organism: Vulcanimicrobiota bacterium; assembly: GCA_034666305.1. Lineage (GTDB taxonomy): Bacteria > Vulcanimicrobiota > Vulcanimicrobiia > Vulcanimicrobiales > Vulcanimicrobiaceae > Vulcanimicrobium. Next base: position 10,352 of record JAXDMA010000120.1, on the reverse strand, counting down.
CGTGGTGGCGTACGAGCCGATCTGGGCGATCGGGACCGGGAACGCGGACTCGCCTGCGGAAGCGAACCACATCATGGGCGAGATTCGCGCGAAAACGCCGGGGCTCGAGCACGCGCGAATCCTCTACGGCGGCAGCATGAAGCCGGACAACGTCGCCGCGTTCCTCGCGCAGCCGAACATTGACGGCGGACTCATCGGCGGGGCGAGCCTCGAGGCCGCATCGTTCGCCGCGCTCCTCGAAGCGGCGCGCCGGTGAAAAAGCGCCCGTTCGTCCTCGCGATCCTGGACGGCTGGGGCACCAGCGCGGCGACGCACGGCAACGCGATCCTCGCCGCCGACCTGCCGAACTGGTCGCGCATGCTCGCGACGTATCCGCACACGCTGCTCGAGGCGAGCGGCGAGGCGGTGGGCCTGCCGCCCGGCGTGATGGGCAACAGCGAGGTCGGCCACATCAACATCGGCAGCGGCCGCGTCGTGCCGCAAGGCGTGGTCGTGATCGACGACGAGATCGCGAGCGGCACGTTCGGTCGGAACGCGTCGCTGCGCGCATGCATCGACCACGTGCGCACGACGAACGGCACGCTGCACCTGCTAGGCCTCGTATCCGACGGCAAGGTGCACAGCTCGCTCGATCACGTCGAAGCGCTGATCGACGTGATCACCGAGGCGTCCGTGCGTTTCGTGATCGACGCGTTTCTCGACGGTCGCGACACGCCGCCGCGTTCGGCGGCGGCGTATCTCACGCGGCTCGAACAGCATCTGGCGAAGCACCACAGCACCGGCGCGATCGCGACGATCGGCGGCCGCTACTATGCGATGGATCGCGACAAGCGCTGGGACCGCACGCGCAAAGCCTACGACGTACTCGCGAACGCGATCGCAGAGCACCGCTATCCGAACGCGCACGAGGCACTGGCCGCCGCCTACGCGCGCGGCGAGAACGACGAGTTCGTCGTGCCGTCGCTGACGGGCGAGCCGCGCCCGATCCAAGACGGCGACGCGTGCATCTTCTTCAACTTTCGCCCCGACCGGGCGCGCCAGCTCACCCTGGCGTTCACCGACCCGGCGTTCTCGCACTTTCCGGTGCGCAACTACGCCGATCTGATGTTCGCCACCATGACGCGCTACGAGGAGAACTTTCCGAACCCGATTCTGTTCGGGCCGCGACCGCAGTATCACGTGATCGGCGAGATCGTCGCGACCGCGGGACTCACGCAGCTTCGTCTCGCCGAGACCGAAAAATACGCGCACGTGACGTACTTCTTCAACGGCGGGCGCGAAGACGTGTTCCCGGGCGAAGACCGTATCCTGATCCCGTCCAATCGCAGCGTCGCGACCTATGACCTGGCGCCCGAGATGTCGGCCAACGACATCACGACCGCGGCGGTCGAGGATCTGCTGCATCGCCGGCACGACGTGATCGTGATGAACTACGCGAACGCCGACATGGTCGGGCACACCGGCGTGTGGGATGCGACGATCTCGGCGCTCGAGACGCTCGACGTCGCCCTCGGACGGCTGGAGCAAGCCACACTGAAATCGGGCGGCATTCTGGCGATCACGTCGGATCACGGCAACGCGGAAGAGAAAATCGACCCCGACGGTAACCCGCTCACCGCGCACACCACGAACCCGGTGCCGCTGATCCTAGTCTCCGAAAAATCGCTGGGGACGCTGGCCGCCGGCGGAAAACTGGGCGACGTCGCCCCGACGCTGCTGCCGCTCCTCGGCCTGCCCGTGCCGCCGGAGATGAGGGGCACGAACCTGCTGACGCCGGAGCCGCAATGAAGCGCAAGCGGATCGAAGCCGCCGCCGAACTGCTGCGCGACAAAGCGGGCGGCGATCTCGACTGCGCGATCGTCTTAGGCTCCGGCTTCGGCGCGGTGCTGCGCGACCGCATCGACGGACATACGATTGCGTACAAGAAGATCGACGGCATGCCGTTGCCGGGCGTCGCGGGGCACGCGGGCGAGGCGCACGTCGGCACGCTGCACGGAAGGCGCGTCGTCGCGTTCAGCGGGCGGTTTCACCTCTACGAGGGCCGCGCGACCGACGACGTGATCTATCCGGTCATTGTCGCCGCGCACGCCGGCGTGAAGACGTTCGTGTTGACTAACGCCGCGGGCGGCGTGAACCCGGACTACCGGCCGGGCGATCTGATGCTGATCGTCGACCAGCTGAACCTCACCGGGACGAGCCCGCTGATCGGCGCTGATTTGCTGCCGGGACAGAGCGCGCGGTTCGTCGACATGATGGACGCGTACGCGCCGCACCTGCGCGAGCTCGCGCGCCACATGGCGGCGGAATATTCGGTCACGCTGCACGACGGCGTGTACGCGGGCCTTGCGGGACCGGCATACGAGACGCCCGCCGAAGCGCGTTATTTGCGCGGGATCGGCGCCGATGCGGTGGGCATGAGCACGGTGCTCGAGACCATCGCCGCGCGCGCGCTCGGCCGCGACGTGGTCGGCTTCTCGCTGATCACCAACGTACACGGCACCGGCGCACCGACGTCGCACGAAGAGGTGCTCGAAGCGTCAGCGCGCAGCGCCGGTGACGTCGCGCGCCTGGTCGAAGGCATCGTCGCAAACCTGTAAACCACATCGCCTAGGAGATTCCATGAAAAATGAAACCGTGGTCGGCGGCATCACCGTCGGCGGCCAGCCCACCGCCGAGGAATTGACCTCGGGCCGGTTCGCGACCATCGTCAATATCCGCGGCAGCGCCGAGGAAGGCAACATCACCGACGCGGCGCTCGAAGGCACGGACGTGACGTACGCTCACGTACCGTGGACGATCGACACCGTGACGAAGGCCGACATCGCGCGCATTCGCGAAGCGGTCGACGCAGCCGAAGGACCCGTCCTGATCCATTGAGCGGGCGCGACGCGCGCTGCGGTCGCAGCGTCCATCGTGCTCTCGGAAAAAGACGGAACCGGCGCAAAGGGCGCGCTCGCGAAAGCGGCAAATTCGGGTTTCGATCTCACCGGAACGCCGTACGGGGATTTCGTCGAACGCTATTTCGCTGATTCGCAAAAATAGCGAGTTACCACACGCTGACGCGGCGTACACCGTGCGGGGGAAAGACCGCACGACGGTACGCCAGGCGGGAAGAACCGGATGAGCGCGCCGCGAACTGGGCGCCATGAAACGCTCGAGCCTTTTGGCGCTTTGCCTAACGCTCCTGATCGCTGCGTTCGGGACCGCCTCTGGCCAGATCACCGCTACCGGCGACACGGGAACGTCGAAATTTCGGCCCGGAACCTATACCGGCACGGCAAAAGGCCGGTATAACCTGACGCTAAAGCCCGGCTCGGATGGGGACTTTCTCATCAGCGGTGTTTATGTTGCAAGTGGGGTCTATCGGGTGACCGGATTGGCCCTTCACGACGGGCGTTTCGTCGCGTACGTGTACGATGGGAAACGCAACGTGGGACGATTTTGGGGCGGATCGTCCGGCTCAGGGCTGCGGATCTTGAGAATCCAACGCGGCGAGAGCGCGTACGCGCCGAAGCGTGACGTCGACATTCTGCTCACACCCGTCGACCGACGCGTCGCCCAGCAGAGCGCGCCGTCCGCCCGGCAACCGGTTGCGGGCGGCGCCACGTTCGGGCTCGTGAGTAAAGTGCTCGGACACGTTCCCCCGCCGGCGGAAGGGAACAACTCGATCACGTCGGGGTCCATGGATGAACGCAGCTTTCGGATCGAAGTTCGAATGAAACCGCCCTACACCGGCTCCGCCTTCGTTGCGCACCACTACTCGTCACCGTTGACCTCGCGCCTCAAACCGGGACAAATCGTCGAGTTGACGTGTTGGTCGGAAGCCGATCGGACCAGCCGCGATTTCAATGTCGGCTCCGGTTGTCAATGGATTGTCGAAGGACCCGGTGCCGAGATTATCGGCACGCCGACCAAGACGTTCGCGGGCACGGCAAGCGACGGCAAGTTCTATGCGTTGTCGCGCGCGGCGACGCGTTTTCGAGTCCTGAACAGCGGTCAGATCAAAATCACCGCGGCACAAGGCGGTCAGCTCTGGGGTGGGAGCGACAACTGGAACCCGGCGACCTACGTGTACAAGTCCGGTGAGATTCCAACAGCATCGGTCAACGAGTAGCGGCCGAAGGACGAGGAGCAACCATGCAACGCACGAGCATCTTCGCGCTCTTCCTCACGCTGCTGATCGCGGCGTTCGGTAGCGCCGCCTTCGGCCAGATCACCGTCAACGGCGACACCTCGGTGTTCGATAAACCGGCAGCGACGCAGCCGCGGCTCGGAACCTACGGCGGCGGCGACGACGCACGATATCGGCGCAACTCCGACGGCACTCTTGCCTCAGGTCCACAATATCAGTACCTGATTACGGTGGAGCCGCGCGCGGGCAACAATTACCCGCTGTCCGGCCGCGCCATGCTCCGCGGTGGCCAGTACACGATTAGCGGCACGCTGTATGGCAGGAGCGGGACGTTCAGAGCAGTGGCTCACCGGCAGGGCGAACCTGACGAGTACTTTGACGGGACAGGGACCGCGGACGGATTGGTCATTACCCACCTCTACGATCGAGGGCGGAAGTACCCGCTCACCATCCCTCTGAATTTTGTCAGCGGGTCCTATGCGCAACAGCAGACTGCCTCGGCGCCGAAGCTGCAGCCGCAGCCGCAGTCGAAGCCAGTGCCCGCCGGCGCCACGTTCGGCCTGGTGAGCAAAGTGCTCGGGCACGTGCCCCCACCCGGCGAGGGAAACAACTCGACCATCTCGGGCTCGATGGACGAAAGAAGCTTCCGTATCGAAATTCGGATGAAGCCCCCTTTTATTGGTTCCGCCGTCGTTACGCACCACTACTCCTCACCGCTGACGTCGCGCCTGAAGCCGGGGCAGATCGTGGAGCTGACGTGTACGTCGGAGGCCGAGCGTACCGGCCGCGATGCGCCCAATCTCGGCTCGGGTTGCCAATGGGGCGTCTCCGGAAGCGGTGCCGAGGTTCTCGAGTCAACGCATACGTTCGCGGGCGCGGGGAGCGACGGCTTCCATCCGTCGTCGCAAGCGGTGACGCGTTTTAAGGTGCTGAAAACCGGCACGATCACGATCGTCGCCGGCCAAAACGGTCAGCTCTGGGGTGGGAGCGACAACTGGAACCCGGCGACCTACGTGTACAAGTCCGGAGAGATTCCGGCAGCGTCGGTCAACCAGTAGCGCCTTCACGCCGACGGGATTTCCGCTTCCCATTTAGAAGGGGGCAAGCGGCCGGGAACAATCCTCCTCAAGAAAGGAAGATCGTTCATGCGACGCCTTTTGATTGCCGCATCGCTCTGCGCGGTGGCGCTGCTGCGGCCACCGTCATTGCCCGCGGGAACGGCCGCTGCGAGCGCCGGCTGTCCGAACTTCACCGGCACCTGGACCACGAACATGGGTGATTTCCAGTTGCGAGGCGGCAGCGGAACGATCACGCAAATGGATGGCCGTACCGCCGGGCAGGTTGCGTACGGCGCTTCTGCGAGTACCTTGGACGGCACCCTGACGTTCCAGCCGAGTGCCATCGCGCCAAACCCGCAACCCACGAAGATCCACCTCGATCTGGGCGCCGGCAGCAACTTTTTCCTGGCCGTTCCGGCGAGTTTGGGATCGACGCCGCGATTCCATGGCTACTACATCTCGTCGTCCGCGGGCACGCAATCACCGATCGTCGGCTACTGCAAGGACGGCGGTGGTGGTTCGAGCGTCGCCCCGATGAGGCGGCCGGTGAAGATCATGGTGACGTTCCACGCGAACAACCTACTGTCGTTCCCGCCGTCCGACGGTGGCATGTGCTCGAGCCCCACACCGGCGCGCATCACCGGGCAGATCGTGGGCCAGATCACCCCTTTGGGAGCCATCCAGGGAAGCGGTAACGTGTCCGACATTCCGCACTTGAGCAAGTGCCGAGTACCTCACGTGGAAATTCGTGTCGATCGTATCGCGCTCGAACCGGTGACTCCCGGGCGAACGCTCCGCGCAACGATGCGGGTTCACATCGACGGCGAGAGCGCCCACCAACCGGGCCAGTGCGCGGTCGGAACGTCGGGAACCATCGTCGCCATCTACGACGACACGGCCATGGCAGCAAATTCGTCGCGCAACGATTCGCTCCAGATCGGTCCGTGGACCGCGCCTTGCAATGCGCACAATCACGTCATAACCAACAATATCACCTCGATCCCCGCCCATGCAGGGGCGAGCACGTGGGTGACCGTTTGGATCGGTTGCGTGGCCCCGGGGACGGGTTACGCGCCGCGGAACTGCGTCTGACCCAGCTATGGGGCGGCCGGTTTGGCCGTCGCGCGCTCGTGCTCTTTCGCTTTGAAGCGAAGGTACGACTGTTCGTTGCCGATCTCGCCGCGCCGCTCGCAATCCGCCTTGCGCGCCGCCGGCTCCGCCTCGGGCACCTCGCGGTTGCAGCGCGTCGCGTAGATCGCGGCCGTTTAGAGCGGGCGAAGGAGAAGCAAGTCCGCTCGGAAATGCTCTCCGCTGCGCTCGCCTTACCGGGGAGGAAGTTTCAATGCGCATGCACCCGTCGGTCTCATGGCTCGTCGCGCTCACGCTGCTCATCGGCGCGGTCGCCGCCGGATGCGCAGACTCCGGCGGTCGCACCGCGTTGCCGACAGGCGCACTCCCCGACGACCATCAGCGCGCCGTTCGTAGCCTTTCGAGCCTCGGCGCGTACAACGTCGACAAGACGAAGACCGCGGTCGCCGGGATCTCGTCGGGCGGCTTCATGGCCGTGCAGCTGCACGTCGCGTTCTCGGGCACGTTCCACTTCGCCGCGGTCTATGCGGGCGGACCGTATTACTGCGCGCAAGACAGTCTCACCACGGCGCAAAACACGTGCCAGTACGCGACGTCGAGTTCGCTGGCGGCATCCGAGAGCTATCTCGACAACCAGTCCGCCGCCGGCACGATCGATCCCAAGAGCAACCTCAACGGGCAGAAAGCGTACCTGTGGTCGGGCACGATGGACTACACCGTGTATCCGAAGACGATGAACGATCTCAATAGCGAGTACCAGCACTACGGCGTCGCGACGAAGTACGACAACACGTACGCGGCGGGACACGGCTGGGAGTCGCCCGACGGCGAGGTCGCGTGCGGCACGACCGCCAGCCCGTACATGATCAACTGCAGCAGCTACGATTCCGAGAAAACGTGGCTGACGTACTTCTACGGCTCGGTCAACGCGAAGAACACCGGCACGCTGGGCGGCACGCTGGTCAACTTCGACCAAACGCCGTACGGCGGCGGCGCGAACGACCTCGACACCAACGGCTACCTCTACGTGCCGGCGAACTGCGCGAACGGCCAGCAATGCCGGCTGATCGTCGCGCTCGACGGCTGCGTGCAGACGCAGGCGAACATCGGCACGAAATTCGTCACCGAAGCCGGCATCAACAAGTACGCCGACACGAACAACATTCTTGTGCTGTATCCGTATCAAGTCTCGAGCAGCACACCCAACAACCCGAACGGGTGCTGGGACTGGTGGGGCTACGAGACGACGACGTACGCGCTGAAGTCGGGCCCGCAGATGGCGGCGATCAAGAGAATGGTCGACCGCATCCAATCGGGCGGCGGCCCGACGCCGACGCCGAGCCCGACGCCAAACGGCACGCCCACGCCTACCCCGACACCGGGCCCGACCGCAACGCCGGTTCCGACGCCGACCCCGACACCCGTGTGCTACAACGGATCGAACTACTCACACGTGGTCGCGGGACGCGCACACGATAGCTTGGGTTACGCGCTGGCAAACGGCTCGAACCAGAACATGGGTCTCGACAACGTGTTCTATCAAACAACGCTCAAGAAAACCGGCCCGAATTATTACGTGATCGGCTGCCCGTAACGGCCATGAAACGCATCGCGATCGTCGCCGTGCATGGCGTCATTCCGCACCCGAAACACGGATTTCAGGACGAGGTCGCGACCGCGCTCCGCGATCGCCTCAACCTTGAAGCTCGCGCCGGAAAGCCGCCGGCTGCCACGCCGCAGGCGGCCACGGCGCGTCAGCAACGCGGACCCGATCGTGAAGGTGCGGGCCAACCGCGCGGCACCGATGACGAGGTCTGGGCGATGGACGTCGTGTTCCCGACGATCGAAGCCGGTGCGAAAGATCCCGTGGGCGCGCTACGGTCCAGCATCGTGCGGGTTCACAAAGCGAGTGAACCGGACGGCGCCAAGCCGCAAGACGACTATTACGACGTCATTGAGGCGTATTGGAGTCCGCTCGACAAGGGGCGAACCAACGCGGCGTCCGTTCTCACCTGGCTGCTGAAGACGGTGTTCGAGCCCCTCAACACCACCGCGCGCTACGGCGCGTGGCCCGCGAAAAAGCGCTCCGACGTGCTGTCGATCCTCGTGTTTCTCGTCATCGGACTCTTAGGGTTCGGCATCTGCCTCGTCGCGCTGGGCAACAGCCTTGCGATCACGCTCGACCACGTCAATCGTACCGCGACGGAGCAGTTGCGATGGTGGCTGCCGCTGGTGAACTGGCCGGGCCAGTTGAAAGACTTCATCCTCGGCGGCTTCGTCACCACGGTTCCTCAAGCGGTTTCGACCGGTTTCGGGCAACTCGGGAACGCGCTCTCGCTTTTTTGGAGCCCGACGACCGCGGCGTTCACCAAGCTGTTCTCGGCGGCCGTCCTCGTGCGGTTGGGGTTCGGGGTTGCGGGAGCGTTCGTCTTGGCGCAAGCGCTGCGAGCTTCACTCTCCGTCAGCCGCCAGCGCGCCGCGCTCTCGGCGATTCCGATTCAATTGGGGTCGCGCAAGCGTGCGATCGTGATTCTCTGCGCGGCGGCCGTCGTATGCTTCGGGTTGTGCGCGCTGTGGACGTTCGATCACAACCAGCGGCAGCTCGGCACGGTCGCGCTTTGGCTGGTGCTTTCGGCGCTGGCCTTCGAAGTGGGGAAGGCCGGCGCTACGACGTTCATCACGAACTTTTTCGGCGACGTGCAGATCTATTGCACGCGCGATGAAAACGCCGCTTTTTACGAGTTCCGGACGAAAATACTCGACCTCGTCACGCGAACGATCGTCGAAACGCTGAAAGCGGCGCCTGCGTACGACCGCGTGTACGTGTTCGCGCACAGCCTCGGCTCGACCGTGTCGCTCGACGCGCTGATGCGCATGTATGACCTCCGCGCCGAAAACGGAGTCAGCCAAGAGGAGTTCGACCGGATACGGGGCTTCGTGACGTTTGGGACGTCGCTCGAAAAGACCCGGTTCTTCCTGGACTCCTACAACCGTTCGCTCTCGGGAACGTACGAGGAATGGCGCGGAGACTATTATGGCTCGCTGTTCGATGCCGACGAGAAGGTGCTGATCGCGCCGAACGCACCGACCACTGCTATCTATTGGGCCAACTATTGGTTTTTCAACGATTTTATCTCCGATCGCATCAGTACGTACCGCTCGTTCCTGCGAGCCGGCGCGAAGGTGTCGACTTCCAGCGCGGTCCGGCGTATCGTCCACCAGCAGATTGCCGGCGGTCAGGCGGCCGAGCCGCCTCTGGTCGCGCAAAACCGCGTCAGTTACCGGCTCCCGTCGATCCACACGCCTATTCTGCACGGAGAATATCTCGGGTCTGATTGGTTTTGGAACACGTCGGCGCCGGTATCTCCACCGTCATGGCTGGCGCAACGCCTCGGGATGGTTCCGCCTCCGGACGACAACGACAAGGCGATCGGAGCGTTCGACATCGTCACCTCGCATCTACGCGAGATTCCAAAACCCGCGTCGCAGCCCGTCGTTTCGATATCCGCGACGGCATTCGAGCGGATCACGCGGGCGAGATTGCAGGTTCACCTCGACGCGGCGATTGCCGCGCTCGACACCCACGCTGCGGCCGAGCCCGACGACCTGGCCGGCGGCGGGCTAGCAGAAACGATCACGAGCGCGCCGGCCGAGGAAAATGCGGAGCCGGAACGTCCGCGGCTGTTCAAGCGCCTTACCGCGGACGAGGCGCGTGCGTCGCAACTGTCGGACATCGTCACAAAGTAAGCACCGCGACGCGCAGACCTACCGGCGCAGGCGGTAGCATCCGCTTTGGTCGATCTCGAGCCTGCGCCGCCCGATAACGACCGCGCGCACGACGTGGTCCCAGAATGCCAGCACGCGAACCACCGCCGGCCGCAGCCCCGCGATGATTGCGCGGGCGCGAGCCGACACCGACAAAATATCGCGCTGCCATGCCGGGTGATCGCGCGGCAGCGTCGCGTGCAGTTCCGGATCGGCGTCCGGGATGTGCGCCGCCGTGACTGCGAGCGGTGCGATCGCGAGCGCCGCTGGGTCGAGCGCCGGGCCCGGCGCGGAGGCTTCCTTCATGC
>JAXDMA010000119.1:0-3619 GCA_034666305.1 Vulcanimicrobiota bacterium | reverse complement strand
ATCACCGTCGTCACGGCAGTCGCCGCGAACCTTGCGATTGCCGTCGCGAAGGGAATTGCCGCGGTGGCGACCGGCAGCGCCGCGATGACCGCCGAAGCGATCCACTCCCTCGTCGACACGGCGAACGAGACGCTGCTGCTCGTCGGCATACGGCGCTCGCAGAAGCGGCCCGATGCGCAGCATCCGTTCGGCTACGCGCCGGAGCTGTATTTCTGGACGTTCGTCGTGGCCGTCGTCATCTTCGGTTTAGGCGGCGGGCTGACGATTATCGAGGGGGTTGAGCGGCTGCGCGCTCCGCATCCGCCGTCCAATCCGCTGTGGAATTACGTCGTGCTGGGCGTCGCGTTCGTGTTCGAGAGCATCTCGTTCGGCGTCGCATTACGCCAGCTGCGGCGTGACGAACCCGGCGTCTCGCCGTTCTCGGCCGTCGTGAGCAGCAAGGATCCAAGCGTGTTCGCCGTCGTCCTCGAAGATGCGGCGGCGCTCGTCGGCTTGGTGATCGCGTTCGCCGGTACCGTCGTCACGCAGGCGACCGGCGACGGACGCGCCGACGGCGTCGCGTCGATCGCGATCGGGCTCGTGCTCGCGGCCGTCGCCGTCGTGCTGGTCTGGCAGGTGCGCGGGCTGCTCGTCGGCGAGTCCGCCGACCCCGACGTCGTGAACGCGATTCGCGAGATCGCGGCCGGTGAGCCCAGCGTCGACACGGTGCGGCGCGTGCTCACGAAACATCACGGCCCCGACGATATTCTCGTCGCGCTCGATCTCGTGTTCCGCCACGACGTACCGCTGGCCGACGTCGCGGCTGCGATCGACCGCATTCAAATCGAAGTGAAGCGCCGTAACCCGGCGGCGCGCGAAATCTTTGTCGAAGTCGACGCGCTGACCGCCGCGGTGTCGCGGACGCCGTGAAGCGTCAGCGCGGATGCGCGCGGTTCGGGCGCGGCGGAAACTCCGGCCGGTGCGGTGCGTTGGCGAGCGCGTCGCCGATCAGCCGAAGCGCTTCGTCCAGCTGCGGGTCTTCGCCGCGCAGCGTGTTCTGCGGCGCGATGTCGACCTCGTGCGTCGGATCGGTTCCGTAGTTTTCCACGCCCCAGCCCGCGTCGGTGAACCAGAACGAATATTCCGGCTGCGTGGTCTGCGTGCCGTCGACGAGGCGGTGGCGCGGGTTGATGCCGATGACGCCGCCCCACGTGCGCATGCCGACCAGCGGACCGAGGCCGTACAGCTTGAAGCAATGGCTGAAGATGTCGCCGTCGGAGCCTGCGAACTGATTCGTCACCGCGACCACCGGGCCGCCGAGCGACTCTTCCGGATACGGGAACGGCGGGCCCCAGCGCGACACGTCGTAGCCGACGCGCTTGCGCGCGAGCTTTTCGAGCAGCAGCGCCGAGACGTGGCCGCCGCGGTTGTAGCGCACGTCCACGATCAAACCGTCGCGGTCGAACTCGCTCAAATAGCCGCGGTGGAACTCGGCGAAACCCCACGGCCCCATGTCGGGCACGTGCACGTAGCCGACGCGTCCCTTCGTGCGCTCGTGCACGACGGCGCGATTCGCGTCGACCCACGCGCGGTAACGCAGCATCCGCTCGTCGCGCAGCGTGCGCACGAGCACTCGCCGCGGCGCGTCATTCCCTCGCACGACCGAGAGCACGACGTCGCGGCCGGCTTGATTGACGAGCAGCGCGGCAGGACCGCTCTGCGCGCTGACGGCGCGCCCGCCGATCGCGACGATCAGATCGCCTTCCTTCACGTCGACTCCCGGCTCGGCAAGCGATGAGTCGGCGTCGCGATTCCACGGGTCGCCGCGCAGGATGCGCTCGATGCGGTACCCCTTTGCGCGTGCGTCCCACGCGACGTCGGCGCCGAGGAATCCGCGCTGGTATTGGGGCGGCGTCGGCCGGTCGCCGCCGCTCTCGTACGCATGCGAAGTCCCCAGCTCGCCCTGCATCTCCCAGATCACGTCGGACAGCTCGTTGCGCGAGCGCACCTTGCGCAGCAGCGCTTCGTAGCGCGTCAGCACCGCGTCCCAGTCGATCCCCGACATCTTCGGATCCCAGAAGTTCTCGCGCTGCAGGCGCCACGCTTCGCGCAGCATCTGCCGCCATTCGGCGAGCGGTTCCACCAGCACGCTGATGCGCGCGAGGTCGAGCCAGCCGGTGCGCCGGCCGACGTCGGGCAATGGCTTGTCCTCGTCGCCGTCTTCGGGCAGGTCGGCGCCCGCGTCGATCGCCCGCAGCTTGCCGTGCGAAAAGTACACCAGCGTGCGCGCATCCGGACCGATGACGAAGTCCTCGATCTCCGTTGCGAGCGTCGCGCCGCGCTGCTGCTCGAAATCGTAGGCGAACAGCTCGCCTTCGGAGTCGGTGTCCTGATCGCGGTCGTTCGGGCGGATACCGCGCACCGGAAATCGCGAGAAGATCGCCCGGCCCTTCGCCGCGACGATGCGATCGTACGAGCCTTCATCCACGGGAAAGGCCAGCATGCGGCGCGCCAGGCCGTCCGCGTCGACCTCGACGTCGGGCTTCGCGTCTTTTTTGTCGTCGCCGTCGTCATCGTCATCATCGCGATCGCGCGGCTTGTGCAGCGGCGCCGGCTTGGGCGTGAACGGGTTGGTGACCGTCTCGCGCAGCGTGACGAGATACGGTCGCCACGCCTCCGGGAAACTCAGCTCGAACTGCAGCGCGTCGTACACGGGGTGGAAGTCGCGCGTCGAGAGGAAGTACAGATAGTTTCCGTCGGGATCCCACGCCGGCGAACGGTCTTCGCGCAGCGCGCTCGTCGCGTCCACGATGCGTCCCGTCGCGCATTCGGCGAGCCGCAAGATCGCGGTGTGCGTCTTGGGCGACCACACGTATGCGAGCCAGCGCCCATCGGGGGAAAACGCGAGGTCGTCGATGCGCTCGCCGACGCCGCGGTCCAGCAGCCGCGGCTCGCCGCCGAGGTCGAGCAACCATAGCTCGTGACGGTTGTTGGCAAATGCGACGCGGTCGCCCGCGGGCGACGCGACGAGCTGGTGCAGCACGCCCGTGTCGGCGCGCGTGACGTATTCCGGCGGCGCGCTTTGGTCCACCGGTGCGACCGCGATGCGCTCGTACCCGCCGAAATCATCGACGTACGCGACGCGCTTGTCGTCGTGAAGCCACGTCAGCAGCCGCCGGCGCGCGTGCGGCTCGTCTGGATCCAGCGCCGGCCCGGACGACGGATGCTCCGTAACGGCTTCTTCCCACAAGGGCATGGTGAACGCGCGTCCGCGCGTGACGAGCCCGAGTGCGGTCCCGTCGTGCGAAACCGCGAACGTTTCGAGCAGTTCCGCGGCATCGACGAAACGGCGCGTCGTCTCGGGCGCGTTCGACGGCATCTCCACCGTGACGCGCACGACGCTGCCGTCGCGCGGGTCGAGCAGCACGAGCTCGCCGCCGCACGCGTACACGACGCGCGTTCCGTCGGCGGCGGGGAAGCGCGCGTAGTGTTCGCGCTCGTTCGTGTGACGGTGCAGGTCGCTGCCGTCCGGAAGAACCGAATAGAGGTTGGCAATCCCTTCGTGATCGGAGAGAAAGATCACGCGGTCGCCCAGCCACAGCGGCCACGCCAGGTTGCCGGCGACGTCGCGGCAGATGCG
>JAXDMA010000118.1:0-10644 GCA_034666305.1 Vulcanimicrobiota bacterium | reverse complement strand
TTTCGAGCCGCGCGGCGATCTGTTCGTTCGTCTCGGTGCGCCGCGTCTCGAGGCGCGAGCGGAGGTACGAGAACTTGTCCGGGACGATGAAGATGAGAACCGCGTCGGGAAATTGTTCCTTGATGGCCAGCGCGCCGTTGACTTCGGGCTTCGAGACCACGTCGTAGCCGTCTCGCAGCTTCTCCTCGATGAACGAACGCGGCATGCCGTAGAGATGATCGTTGTACTCGCGCCACTCCAAGAACGCGTTCTCTTGGATGCGCCGCAGAAACTCGGCGCGGTCCAAGAAAAAGTAGTCGGCACGGTCGCGCTCGCCGGCGCGGGGTGCGCGCGTCGTCGCGGAGATCGAGTAGAGGAGACGATCGTGGCGGGCCATCAGGCCTTCCACCAGCGTGTCCTTCCCTGCGCCCGACGGGCCTGACACGACGAACAGCAGCCCCGGCCCGGTCAGACGATTCCCCTTTCGCAAAGCTCAGCCAATGCTGAAGCCCCAAACACGGAGAAATACGGAAACGCCGGGAAAGCACCTCCCGCCAATGACGACGGACTGGATCCTCGTGCGCCGAGCGGCGGCTGAGCTGGAGCGGGCCCTGCGGGGCGGCCGGGTGACCGACGCCGGCTTGGTCGACGACGGCCGCGTCGCAGTCCGCTTCGGGGGCCTCAAGAAACGCGGTCCGGCCACCCTGGCCGTGGATGCGTTCGGGTCGCCGCCGCTCGTGACGCTGGACGACGCGGAGCTCGCCTTGGCGATCGATCCCGGTTGGCTTCGGGCGGCCGGCGCGACCCTGCGCGGCATGCGGCTCACCTCCGTGCGCGCACGCCACGGCGACCGCGTGCTCGTGCTGTCGTTCGGCACGGCGTCGCGGTTCGGCGTCGAGAGCGAGTCACGGCTGGTCCTCGAGCTCGTCCCTCGTTACGGCAACGTCGTGCTGCTGCACGACCGGATGGTCGTCGCCGCGGCGAAGCAGTTCTCACCGGCGGACAATGAAGCGCGCTCCGTTCAGGTTGGAATGCAGTACGAGCCGCCGCCGCTCCAGCAGCCCTCGTCGGACTTCGACGGCTTCACCCGGGCGCTCGAAGAGGCGCCGGACGCCAAGGCACGGACGCGCGCGCTGGGCGGGTACCGCCCGGACGTCCCCCGGCTGATCGCGGCGTCGCTGGTGGCGCAGAGCGACGCGATCCTGTGGCCGTCGAGCGCTGCGCAGGCGACGTGGCTGGACGAACGCGCCCGGGCGCTGCTGTCGGCAATGGAGGGCGAGCCGGACGGGCTGGGCGACGTCCACGTATACCGCGACGCCGCCGGCGCCGTCGTCGCCGCGCACGTCTTCGCGCTCGCGCAGTATGCGGAACTCGCGCACGCGACGGCGCCCTCGCTCCTGGACGTCTTCGCGGAGACGCGCACCGCGACGTTGCGCGCACAGCGCGGTGACGCGACCGAACGCCGGCGCGCGGCGCTGCTCGCGCGCATCGCCAAGCGAGCGCGAGCAGCGGGCGACGAGCTGTCCGCCGTCATCGCGCGGATCGCCGACGCCGCCGAGCGCGACCGGCTGCGCGAAAGCGGTGATGCGCTCTTCACGCACCTGCACGAGATTCCGGCCGGCGCGACCAGCTTCGTCCCAAGCACGAACCCGCTCTTGACGATCGCGCTCGATCCCGAGCTGGACGTCAATGCGAACGCGCAGAACTACTACGCACGCTATCGCAAGGCGGCCGACGCGCTGCCGCACCTCGAAAAGCGGCGCGAAGCCTTGGCCGCACGCCGCGAAGCGCTCGACGCGCTGGCGTTCGAAGCCGAGCGTGCGGATGCGCCGACGTTACCGGAACTCGAAGCGGATCTCGACGAGCTCGAAGGCCGCAAACCGCAGCGAACCGCGCAGTCGAACGCGAAGCGCCGCGTGCCGCTGCGCCTCGACCGGCCGTCGGGCGCGCGCATCTACGTCGGTCGCTCGCCGCGTGAGAACGTCGAGGTGACGTTCAAGATCGCTCGGCCCGACGATCTGTGGTTCCACGCGCGCGGCATCCCCGGCTCGCACGTCGTACTCCAAACGGCGCCCGGAAGCAAGCCGCACGACGAGGACCTCACGGCGGCAGCGGACCTCGCCGCGACGCACAGCAAAGCGCGGAACGCGCCGCGTGTCGAGGTCGACTACACCGAGCGCAAGTACGTGCGCAAGCAGCGTGACGCGGGCCCCGGCATGGTGTGGTACACGAACGCTCGCACCCGCGTTGGAAGCACCGACGCGACTACTTCAGGCGCGGGCTGAACTGGAAGCTGCTCGGTTTCATCTCGATGTATTGCACGATGCGCGGGCGCCGCGCCCGGTTCGGGCTGCTCCCGTGCGGCAACGCGTGATGCCAAATGATCAGGTCGCCCGTGCGCCCCGCGATCGGAATGGCCCCGAGCGCGTCGAGGTTTTGCTTCGCGGGGTCGGCGCCGGGGGGTAATTCCGCGAGCCAGCCCGCGAGGCGCCGGTGAAATCCCGGTACGCACGTGAACGCGCCCTGATCCGCCGCGGTATCGCTCAGATATAAGATCCCCGAAAGATCGAACGGCATGGGCGTCGTGAGGTTCGCGTCCCAGTGCAAGTTCGGTCCCGGAAACTGCCAATGACGCGTCTCGGGCGGATTGAATCCGGCCCGATCGACCGAGACCCAGAGGTCGTTGCGCCTCCACAGCTGCGAGAACGCACGCGCGATGCGCGGCGATCGGCGGTTCGCCCAGAGCGCCGGGTGGCGCACCAGCGGAACCCAGATGCTATGGCCGTGCGGGTTTGCGTACCAGGTGGACGGCTCGTCGCGATCCATGCTCAGGAATTCCCACACCGCGTCCTCCGCCGCGCGGCATTGCGCCGCCGTCACGGCGTCATGCAGCACCACGTATCCGTGTTCGTCGAAGAACGCGAGCTCGTCGGGGGTGAGTCCCGGCTCGTCGCCGCTCGCCGCGTCCACGTCCGCCGGAAAGCCGTCGAGCGCGGCATTGATCCGTGCGACCGTGCGCGCGTCGATCGTGCCGCCGTTGCGCTCGACGATCCACCGCTCGAATTCGTCCAGCGACGGTGCGGCTTCGAAGAGATACGCGATCGTCTCGGGCCAGCCCAAACCGAGGCCGCGCAGCACCGTGTTGTCGTTCGCCCACTCCGCGGCGTCCTCCGCGGCGTTCACGACGCCGGCGCGGCGCGCGATCGCGCGAGCGCGCAGCCGCGCGAGGTGCGGTACGTCGATCACTGGGGTTGGACGACGACGATCGTGTTGCCGTCGGGATCCTCGAGGATCGCTTGGATGCCCCACATTTGCGGCGCGGGCGGCTCGGTGAACGTGATACCATCTGCGCTTAAGCGGTCGTAGAGCGCACCAATGTCGTCCACGCCGTAGACGAAGCTCGACTGACCCGCAAGACCGGAATCGTGGTGCAGCGTCAGCGCGGTTTGGGCACCCGGCGGCGTCACGGTGACCCACCGGTGCTCGCCCATCGGGCGGTCCGACGATTTCTCGAAACCCACGCGTTCGTAGAAATCGAGCGCCCGGTCCTGGTCCGAAACGTAGACGCTCGCGAACAAGATGTGGTTCATCGCGTCCTCCCTACGTCAGGCTAGCGCGGTACGCCCGAACTTCCTGTTCCACGCGCACGTACGCCGCGCCGATGGCGTCGACGCGCTCGCGGGCGCCGTCCAGCTCGCCGGTTCGCGCGCGCGAATCCAGCTCCATGGCGAGAGCGTAGACCTCGTTCGCCCCGATCGTGCCCGCGCTGCCCTTGATGCCGTGCGCGGCGCGCGCGACGACGTTCGCGTCGCTTGAGGCCAACCCGTCCTCGAGCGTGCGCCGGTGTTTGCGGCCCGTTTCCAGCGCCATCTCCAGCAGGTCCGCGATCCCGGTGACGTCGTCCTCGAACGCCTCTTGCAGCCGTGACAGGTCCAGCACCGTCTTATCCGGCAACGCTGACCCCGTTCGCGAAGCGTTCGACGACCGCGCGGAGCGCGGCGAGTTGCACCGGCTTGGCGAGGTAGTCGTCCATCCCCGCGGCGAGACAGGCCTGGCGATCGCCTTCGAGCGTGTTCGCCGTCATCGCGATGATCGGAACGTGGCCGCCGCGCGTCGACTCGTCGCGGCGAATCTCGCGCGTCGCCTCGAAGCCGTCGACCTCGGGCATCTGGCAATCCATGAGCACCAAGTCGTAGTGGCCGTGCGCGACGGCGTCGATGGCTTCGCGGCCGTCGGTCACCGCGTCGGCGCGAAAGCCGAGCTTCTTGAGCTGCTGCAGCGCCAAGCGGCGATTGACCGGGTTGTCCTCTGCGACGAGTACCAGCACACGCTCCGCGCTGCGCGCGGGCAGCGCGCCGTTCGCGGACACGTCGGGCGGTGCGGACGGATCGCCAAGCGCGGCGAGCAGCGTGTCGTGCAGCGCGTTCTGGCGAATCGGTTTGCGCACGACGGCGACGAACCCGTGCGCCCGCGCATCCTGAGCGTTGACCGGCTCTTCGCCGCCCGCCAGCAACACGATGGGGACGCTCTCGCAGCCGGCGACCGCGTGGACGCGCCCCGCAAATCCGAACGCGTCGCCGCTGGCGCGCCGGTCGGCGATCACGACGTCGAACGGCGCATGCCGCTCGGCGGCGGCTGCGGCAAGCTCGAGCGCGTGCGCGGCGCTGCCCGTGCTCGATGCCTCCGCGCCCCATGCGAGCAGATACTGGTCGACGACTTGGCGCGCGTCCGCTTCGTCGTCGACGACGAGAATGCGCGCGCCGCGCACGCCGTCGCTGCGCTCGCTGTCCGTGCCGCCGAGCGCGCGCGCGTACGGAACCGTGAACCAGAACGTCGAGCCGCGCCCCGGGCTGCTGTCGAAGCCGATCTTTCCGCCCATCAGCTCGACGAGGCGGCGTGAGATCGAGAGGCCGAGCCCCGTCCCGCCGAACCGCCGGCGTGTCGACTGATCGGCTTGCCGGAACGGCTCGAAGAGCTGCTCCGCCGCATCTTGCGCGATCCCGGGTCCGGTGTCGCTCACGGAAAAGCGCAGCTCGACCGCGTCGCCTTCGACGCCGTCGACCACGGCGCGCACCGTCACGCTGCCGGCAGCGGTGAACTTCACGGCGTTGCCGATGAGGTTCAAGAGCACTTGGCGCAAACGGTCGGCATCGCCCGCGACGCGCAGCGGGACGTCGGGAGCGACGTACGTCGAGAGTGACAGGCCCTTCTTGCGCGCGGCCGCGGCGAGGATGTCGGTTGCGTTCTCGACCGCGACGACGGGCGAGAACGGCGCGCTGTCGATCTGCATCCGCCCGGCTTCGATCTTCGAGAAGTCGAGGATGTCGTTGACGATCGCGAGCAGCGACTCCGCCGAATCGCGAACCGTCGTCGCGTACTCGCGCGCTTCGTCCGACAGCGGCGTTTGCAGCAGCAGCTCCGACATGCCCACGACGGCGTTGATCGGCGTGCGGATCTCGTGGCTCATCGTCGCGAGGAACTGCGACTTCACCTCGGCGGCTTCGATCGCGCGGTCGTGCGCGGCGCGAATCGCTTCTTCCGCCACCTTGCGCTGCGTGATGTCGCGCAGGATGATGATCGTCTCCCCGGAGGCGTGCGTGGCGACGCGGCCGCGCGCGAACTCGACCGGGAAGAGCCCGCCACGCGCACTGCGCCCGGTCGTCTCGACGACCGTGGCCTGCGGCGCATCGGCGATGCCGGCGTAATCGGGCAGGATGCGCGAGATCGGCGTGCCGGTGAGGTCGTCCGCCACGAAACCGAACAACGAGGCGGCCGCGGGATTGACCGACGCGACCGCGCCGCGCGCGTCGACCGCGATCAGCGCGTCGGTCACGCCGTTGACGATGCCGCGCAACCGGCGCTCGTTGTTCGCCAAGACGTGCGACAAGCGGTTGGTCTCGGCGAGCAGCGCGACGACCAGAAACGTCGTGGCCACGAGAATGTCGATGCGCGAGAAGTACCACCCCACGCTGTAACGCGAGCCGCCAAGCGCGTTGAGCAGGGACTCGATCAGCAGCGCGGCGGCGGGCACCATCAGCCACACATCGACGACCGTCCGCGAGGAGCGCCGCTGCAGGATGACGAGCGCTGCGCCCGCGAGCACGACGACGGAGCCGAGCGCCAGATAAATCCCGATCAGGTATTGGCCGTCGCGTGACAACGGCGGCAGCATGCCGCCCAGCGCGAACACCAACTGGATCGCGGCGTATGCCGCGACGACCGTCGTGGCGACCGCCACCGTCGTCCGGCGGGATCCGACGCGCCGGGTGCCGTCGCGACCGCTCAGCAACGCGTACGCGGCGAACGCACCCGGCAGGGCGGTGTGCCAGACGATCCACAGATACGTCGACGTGTTTGCGAGCGCTCCGAACAGCGGCACGAAACCACTGCCCGGGAACGTGAGGATGTACGGAACGAAGACGATCGCGCTGAACAGCGTCCCGCACGCGAGCACGAGCAGCGAGACGCGGCGCGAGAGCGCGTACTGCCCGAAAAGGATCGTCGCGGTGATCGCCAAGCCCATGAGAACGGCGCCGCCGTAGAGCGTGACAAAACCGGGGAACGTCCCGAGGACGACCCGGGCGAACAATGCCGCGGCCAGTGCGATTGCACCGAGTGATGCGATCGCGACGAAGGCCGCGCGGCGCTGCTGCGGTGAAGCCGGCAGCGTCGCTAGGTCGAGAGCCGGAGAATTCACGCTCTCATCGGCTTCTCGCCCGAGCGCATAGCGCCCGTTGCGCGCGACCTGCCGCAGGCTAAGATTCGGTAACTTTACGCGCGCTCGACGAACATGGCATCCCCGAATGAAAAGAAACGGTATTGCCGGTCGATCGCCGCTTGGTAAGCGTGGCGCACTCTGGCATATCCCGCAAAGGCGCTGACCAGAACCAGCAGCGTCGAGCGCGGCAGGTGGAAGTTCGTCAGCAGCGCGTCGACCACGCGAAACGAAAAGCCCGGCGTGACGAAGAGATCCGTCTCGCCTTCGCCGGCGTGCAAGCGTCCGCCGTGCAACGCCGCTCCCTCCAGCGCTCGCAGCACCGTCGTTCCGGCCGCGATCACGCGCCGCCCGTCGCTCTTCGCCGCCGCAATCGCCGCCGCGGTGTCGCCGGGGATCGCATAGCGCTCGGCGTGCATGACGTGTTCGTCGACCGACGTACCCGTCATCGGGCGAAACGTTCCGATGCCCACGTCGAGCACGAGCGGCGCGACGGTGACGCCGCGTGCGCGGATCGCAGCGAGGATGTCGTCCGTGAAATGCAGCGACGCCGTCGGCGCGGCGACGCTCCCGGGCACGCGCGCGAACACCGTCTGGTAGCGCGCCGCACGGGCGGCGTCGCCACGCCCGACGTAGGGCGGCAATGGGAGCTCGCCGTGCGCTTCGAGCAACGCACCCACATCGACATCGTCATCGAAGCGCACGACGCGCGGGCCGTCGGCCAGCACGTCGACGATCGTCGCGCCGGCGGGCCCGACTTGCAGCCGCACGCCGGCGCGCAGCTTGCGCCCGGGGCGCACGAGTGCCAGCCATTCGCGCGCCGACGGATCGAACGCCGCGTGCGCGCGCGGTCGCAGCAGCAAGAGCTCGGCGGCACCTCCATGCTCGCGCGTCGCGTGCAAGCGCGCGCGCACGACGCGGGTCTCGTTGATCGCCAACACGTCGCCGGCGCGGAGCAGTAACGGAAAGTCCGCGAACGTGCGGTGCTCGAGCGCATCACCGGCGCCGACGACGAGCAGCCGCGCCGATTCGCGCCGGGCTGCCGGCTCGCGCGCGATGAGCGCATCGGGGATCTCGTACTCGTACGCGGCCGTGGCGCGCGGGTCGAGCGGGTTCAGCTTTGCTGAATCCACCTCAGTTCGTCGGTACTCGTTGGCGCTCGATCTCGACGAACTCCAGCAGCTTGCGGCGTTCGTCGTCGGAAAGGCCGACGAAGTGCACGCCGCATTGAAACGTCTCGCGCTCTTGCGGGCGCACCCATTGCACCTCGCCGCGCAGCACGAAGAACGGCGCGCGCTTGAACGTGAACGTGTACCGCGTGCCTTTGGGGAGATATTGGTCGGAGATCACCCGCATGCCGGTGGCGCTGATGTCCGCGATCGTCGCGCGAAACAGCATGAACGAGATCTTGTCCTCGACGACGACGTCGATGAGCTTGCGAAGCCGGACAGCCGTCCCCGCGTTCTCCTCGTCAGCCACTCGTCACCGTCGTCCCAGGAAAGTAGAACGCAAGGATCTCCGCCGCGGACGCACCCGACGCCGCGAAAAACTTCGAACCCCACTGGCAGAGCCCCACGCCATGGCCACGCCCCGAGCCTTCGATCACGAAGCGCGCCGCCGCCTGCGACGCGTCGATCCGCACCGACCGCAACCACAGGCTGCGCACCACGTCGTAGCCGAGCATGCGCCGGAAATCCGCGACCGGCACCGTAGCCGTCGTCGTGCCCATGAGCGCGACCGCACGGGGGCGCCCGGTCGCGTCGGGATCGCTCAGCGCCGTACCCGTGAGCGTGCCGCCGGTGCGCGCGCCGAACGCCGCGACGGCGCGCTCGAGCGGCACGGCCCGGTCCCAGCGAAATTCCGGCGCCTGCAGACAATACGGGTCGACCACGCCGCGCAGATACGGCAGCGGCGCGCCGTTCCACACGGCGGCGACGTCCGCGGTGTGGCCGCCGCAGCAGGACGAGTAGAACACCGACGCGGGTCCGCCGCCGAAGCGTAGCGTCTTGCCGCGCGACGCTCGAATCGCGGCCGTCGCCGCGGGGTGCTCGGCGTCGACGCCGCCCCAGCGCTGATCCGCCTCACTCGCCTGCACGTCGTACGGACGCGAGAGCGAGCGGCGCGCTAGGGCAAACGTGCGCGCGACGATCGCCTGCGCTTCGAGCGCCGCGGACGGCCACGACGGCGGCGACTCGAGCGGTACGACGCCTTGCAAGTACGCGTCGACGTCGATCGTCGTGACCAGCAGAAACTTCCCGTCGCCCGTGCCCACCGTCGACGGCGCGCCGCGCCAGCGTTTGCCGCCGAACACGAACGTGCCGTCCGCCGCAACGTGCGGCACCTCGCCGCGCGTGTCGCCGGCCACCAGCACGCGAATCTGCGGCGACAGCGGGTCCCAGATGTCGAGCCCGCCGGTGCCGAGCGCGGTGGCGGCGGCGGTGAGCTTCAGAAACGCGGCGCGCGCGATCACAGCAGGCGCGGCTGCCCGCTCTCGCGCGATCGGATGCCGAGGTGCGCCAACGCCGCCGGCGTCGTTTTGCGGCCCTGTGCCGTGCGCTGCACGAAGCCGATCTTGAGCAGGTACGGTTCGACGACGTCTTCGAGGGTCTCCACGTCTTCGGTCAACGTCGCCGCGATCGCATTGATTCCCACGGGCCCGCCGCCGTACTGGTTCGCGATCGTAGCGAGGTATGCGCGGTCGAGCCGGTCGAGGCCGCGCGCGTCGACGCCCTCGCGACGCAGCGCTTCGTCGGCGACCTCGGCCGTAATGATGCCGTCCGCGCGCACTTCCGCGTAGTCACGCACGCGCCGCAGCAAGCGATTTGCGATGCGCGGCGTGCCGCGGCTGCGCTCGGCGATCGTGCGCGCGCCCTCGGGTTCCATCGCGATCTCGAGCACGCGCGCGCTGCGCTCCGCGATGCGCTGCAGCTCGGCCGGCTCGTAGTACGCGAGGTGGTGCACGATGCCGAAGCGGTCGCGCAACGGCGCCGACAGCATGCCCGCGCGCGTCGTCGCGCCGACGAGGGTGAAGCGCTTGAGCGGGAGCTTGAGCGTCTTCGCGTACGCACCGCGATCGACGACGAAGTCGATCTGGAAGTCCTCCATCGCCGGATAGAGATATTCTTCGACGACCGTGCCGAGCCGGTGGATTTCGTCGACGAACAGCACGTCGCCGCGTTCGAGCCGGGTGAGTATGCCGACGAGGTCCTTCGGCTTCTCCAGCGTGGGTCCGGACGTGGGATGCATCGTGCCGCCGGTCGCGCGCGCGATCAAGTTCGCCAGCGTCGTCTTCCCGAGCCCCGGTGGTCCGGAAAAGAGCACGTGCTCGAGCGGCTCGCCGCGCCGCGCCGCCGCATCGATCGCGATGCGCAAGTTGTCGACCACCTGCTCTTGACCGACGTAATCCTCGAAAGTCCGCGGCCGCAGCGTCGCACCGTACACTTCGTCTTCGAGCGACGCATCGGTCCCGACGATTCGCGGCTCCGCCTCGATCTCGGGCGGTGCGTCGTCACCGCCGACGATCTTCTTGCGCACGGAATCGCTCATGCCGGGGATCCCGCTGCGTTGCGCTGGTGATAGATCTCGGCGAGCAGCGCTTCGGCGTCGTTGATGTGCGGCGCGCGCTCCAGCGTGTCGGCGATCATCGCTTCGGCTTCGGTGCGTTTGTAGGCGAGCTGCAGCAGCACCGCGAGCGCCTCGCTCGCAAACTCGGGCATCGGCGGCTTGTCGGGTACCTCGCGCTGCGGCGCATCCTGAATCAGCAAGAAGCGCGCAACCTTGCCTTGCAGCTTGGCCACGATGTCGCGGGCTTTCTGCTGACCGATCCCCGGCAGCGTTTTGAGAAACGCGTGATCGCCTTCGTCGATCGCGCGCGCGATGCGCGCCATCGGCGCGGAGAACGCGCGCGCCGCCGACTTCGGCCCGATCGACGCGACCGAGAGCAGCGCCTC
>JAXDMA010000117.1:0-4722 GCA_034666305.1 Vulcanimicrobiota bacterium | reverse complement strand
CCCGCCTCGACTTCGTAACCCTTTGCCTTCGCTTCGACGGTCGTGAGCACGGTGCCGTAGGCACATGCCGACACGGCACGCAGCGGCAGCAGCGCGGCAACGAGTTCGGGCGGCGGCGTGAACTGCTGGCGCTGGTCGGTCGAGGCCGGCGACGACGCGGTCACGCGTTCTTGGAAGCCTCCCGGCGGGCCGCCGCCGGGCTCGCCGCCTTGCCCGCCGGGCCGCGGTCCGCCCGCGCCTGAATCGGGCGGCCGGGCCGCGCGCATCTTGTCGAGCACGCTCTGCGGGATGTTCGGACCGAATCCGAGGTACCACGTCCCCTTGGGATCGCCGTGCGGCGTGACCGTGAGGCCTTCGACCGCCGGCAGCGTCGTCTGGCCGGCGCCGTACGCGGCTGCCGCGACGCCGATCTGCGCAAGCACTTTCTGCGCCTCGGGCTTGAGGTCGGCGGTGCATTCCGTACGGCTCGCCGCGATGCTCAGCGGGTCGACACCCGGCGGCGGCGCGATGAACTGGATCCGTCCGAAGCCCAAGCCGCCGCGCTGCTGGCCTTGCGTGCCGGCCGTGCCCGCGGTCTGCGAACCGCGTGCGCCGCCCGCGGCGCCGCGTGAGAGGCCCGCACCCGGCCGCGCGCCGGTGTTGAAAGAATACGACACGGTGTACTGGCGCGGCGGGTTCGGGTTCGCCGCTTGCAGCAGCGAGCCGCCGCCGCTCAGCGGGATCGGCTGCGCGTACTGCAGGGTCGAGAAGTTCCCGCTCTCGGTGTTGAACAGGTTCGACGCGAACACGGTGACGCGGCCCATGCCCAGCGCGTGCGAGAGCCCGACGTTCACGAGCGTGAACGGCGCGAGGCGCTGGTTGTTGTTGGGCCCAACGTAGCGCGCGTTGGCGAGGAATTCGACGCCGCTCCACGGCTGCAGCGCGTCGATCGTGAGGTTGCCGGTGTGCAGCGGACGGCCGGGGATCTGCGAGTCGAGGATCAACGTGCTGTCGAGCCCGGTGTAGCGCGGGTCGGCCGCCGTGATCTGCGCGGAGGCCGTGGTGTACGACGGGATGACGACGACGTTCTTGCCGATGCCGATGCGCGCCGTCGCGGTGAAGCCTTGGTACACGCGCGTCGTTCCGCCCACGAGCTGCGACACGTAGAGCGACTGCGCCGTCGGCGCCGCGAAGCCCGGGCAGACCTGACCGAAATATCCGCTGACCGCATCAAAGTACGGATCGCCCGGGAACAGACCAAGGCTCGCCGCCGTGACCTGCGCGTTGACGAGCTGACCGGCTTGATTCTGGCGATACGTGCTGAGCGAGAACTGTCCGTGCGCCCATGAATGCGTCCACGACGCGTCGTAGCTCAGCGCCGACTGCCGCCCGGGCTGATCGCCGGGGCCGCTCACCTGCGCGGTGTTCGCATAGCAGTTCACGCGCGCGGAGTTCGGATCGCTGAACGAGCGCACGATCCCGTTGGACGCCTGCGAGCTTCCGACGGAGATCGACGCGCTGTAGCTGTCGGAATTCGTCGGGCGCCAGCTGGCGCTAAAACCGCCGAGCAGCGATGAACCGCTGCCGGTCGTGCCGGCGTACGAGATGTTCGGCCCCAGCGTGAGCTTGTCGTTCACCTTGAACTGGTCGGCGAACTGGACCTGACGCGACGCCGTCGCGAACGTTGACGGCCGCACGAACGCGGCGGCTGTGCCGCTCAGCACCAGCGGCGTCGACGTGGTGATGCCGGCATAGGTCGAGCCGGAAAGCGTGAACGTGTGCTTGTCGCGCGTCAGCGTGGCGCTGGCCGCGAGACCGCGCGCCAAGCTTCCGCTCATGGACGAGAACGGGCTGGGCTGCGGCCCCGCCACACACCCAGGCGGGGCGCCCGGCGGGCACGTCGTGTAGATGTAGCGGTTCAGGTCGTTGGCCAGCGAGCTGTTGGTGTTGACGTAGCCGGTCAGCGTGATCGCCGTGTCGCCGATGAGCGACTGAACCGTGCCGTAGGCGAACTTGAACTTGCCGGTGTTGTCGTTGTCGGGGCCGATGCCGCACGGCAGCGGCGTGACGAACTGCGTGCACAGCGCGGAGCTGGCCTGATTGTTCTGCAGCGCGGTGAACATCAGGGTCGTGCGATCGGTGAGCCCGTAGCGCAGCTTGAGGAAGTCGCCAACGTTCGCGTTCTCGCCGCCGTGCGCGTAGTTCAATCCGCTTTGATCCGTGTAGTCCTGGAACGTCAGCGGGCTGTTGCCGGCGCGCTTGGTGTGAAGCAGCGCGATGCCGAGCTTGCCGATCGAGCCGGTCTCACCGATCTGGAAATTGTAGCGGTCGAACGTGCCGTACGACGAGGCGAACTTCGTCTGCCACGTTTGCGTCGGCTGCAGCGTGCGGAAGTTGACCGAGCCCCCCAGTGCACCGGCTTGCGCACCGAAGTTCGCGCTGGCACCGGAGAACAGATCCGTATTGATCGACCGCAAGTTGGTCGCGGCGCCCGGCGCACCGAGCGGGATGCCGTCGAGCGTGACCGCGGTCTGCGATTCGTCGTGGCCCCGCAGCGAGATCGTCTGCGGCGAGTTCGGATCGTTCGAATCCTGCGTCACGTCGACGCCGCCGATGGTGGACAGCGCGTCGGTGAGCGAGTCGGAGATCCGGCGCACCGCGCTGGAGTCGTCGACGTCGGTGGTGACGACGGTGACGCGCGCGCGAACCGAACCGATGACCTTGAGGCCGCCGGTGTCGGTGCTGGACGTCGTCGTGGGCGCAGCTTGCTTCTGTACGCCGAGATCGACGTCGACGGCGACCTGCTTGTTGCCCAATACCTCGAACGCAGAAGAGGTCACGCCGGTGTAGCCGCTCTTCGAGATGCGCACGCGGTAGATGCCGCTGGGCACGTCGGTGTACTTGACGATGCCGCTCTTGGTCGTCAGGGCGCTCGCGACCGTCGGCCCGATGAGGAAGACACGCGCGTCCGCAAGCGCTTGCTGCGCCCCGGCGTCTTTGACGGTAATTTGGATGATCCCGGTGTCGCTCGAACTCTGCGCGCTCGCCGGTGCGATCGTACCGATCATCCCGAGGAGCAACGCGAGGACGAGCACGAACGCGGACCAGCGGCTCGGTGCCCTGCTCGGACGCTTCTGAAAAAGTGTCCATTCTCGGGCGATTTCCCGAGTGACCATGTCCAAGAACGATGGCCGGATCAAAGGCGCCCTCATATCGTGCGAAATCCTGGCATTGGCTTCTGTGCTGTCCCTGAGAACGCGGCTTCGGGCATTATGCTCTCATCGCGTTCTCAGCAATCGTCTCCAAGAAACGCGTCCCGAAATCGGCGAGCTTCTTCTCACCTACCCCGCTGATCGCCCGCAGCTGGGCCGGGGTGCGCGGCGCGTCGCGGCTCATCGCCCGCAGGACGGCGTCGCTGAACACCACGTACGGCGGCACGTCCCGTTCCGCCGCGATCTCGCGCCGCAACGCCCGGAGCGCCGCGAACAGGTCGCGGTCGTATTCTTCGTCGGCGGCTACGGCGGGCGGCCGGGCTCGCCTGCCCGTCACGACGGCGACCGCTTCGCGGACCACGACCGGCGTTCGCTCCACCAGCGCCCGCCGGCCGGCCTCGGTGAGGGCCACGACGTTGTGGCGCGCGGCGTCCTGCGCGATCAACCCCAGGCGCAGCAACTCGTCGGCGAGGTGGCGCCAGGTGCGGCGGTCGCGGTCCTTGCCGATCCCGTACGTGGTCAGCCGCTCGTGGTACCAGCGCTCGATCTTCTCCGTCTTCGCCCCCACCAGCACGTCGATCACGTGCGCGATGCCGACCCCGTAGCCGTGCGACTCGCGGACGCGGTAGATGCACGACAGGAGCTTCTGCGCGTCGGTCGTGGCATCGAACGATGCGCGCGGCGCCAAGCAGTTGTCGCAGTTGCCGCACTGCGCGTGCGGATACGTCTCGCCGAAATACGCGAGCAGCTCGCGCCGCCGGCAGCCGTTGGAGTACGCGAACGCTTTGATGCGCTCGAGCTGTGCGCGCGCCGCCGGCTGTTCGCTCGCCGGCTTCTCGGTGATGAACCGCTCGGTCCGCGCGATGTCGCCGTACGCGAAGAACCACGCGCACTCGGCCGGTAGGCCGTCGCGCCCGGCACGGCCGGTCTCCTGATAATAGCCTTCCAAGCTGCGCGGCACGTCCCAATGCGCGACGAACCGCACGTTTGATTTGTCGATTCCCATCCCGAATGCGATCGTCGCGCACATCACGCGCACGTCGTCGCGAATGAACGCCTCCTGGCGCTTGCCGCGCGTCGCGGAGTCCAGACCGGCGTGATACGCGAGCGCGGGGATACCGGCCGACGCGAGCGCGCCGGCGAGCTTTTCGGTGTTCGCGCGGCTACCCGCGTACACGATCCCGGCTTCGTCGTCGGGCCGCGCCCGAATCCATTTCACGAGCGCGTCGACCGTGCGCGGAGCGTGCAGCACGCGGTATGTGAGGTTGGCGCGGTCGAACGACGCGACGTGCACCGCGGGCCGGTGCAGTCCGAGCTGCGCCACGACGTCGTCGCGCACGCGCGCCGTCGCGGTCGCGGTGAACGCGCAGAACGGCACCCCGGGAAAGCGCTCGCGCAACGGCGCGATGCGGCGGTATTCCGGGCGAAAATCGTGGCCCCACTCGCTGATGCAGTGCGCCTCGTCGACGATGAAGCGCGCGACGTTCCAGCGCTCGAGGTCGTCGGTGAACCCGGGCAGCGTCAGGCGTTC
>JAXDMA010000116.1:0-15672 GCA_034666305.1 Vulcanimicrobiota bacterium | reverse complement strand
CGTTCGCGTCCTTGCTCAATGTTATCGTCGCCGGATTGCCCTGCCCGTCGACGAACCCGCCGGGCCCGATGATCGTGTTCCCGTCGGCATCTTGCGCGTTGACGAGCACCGCGACCGTCATCGGGATGCGGTCGACCACCGCGCCGAGTCCGTTGGGGTAGGTGAAGTCGACGCTGAGATGGGTCACGACGCCGTTCATCGCGACCGCGATCGGGTTCACCGCACCGGGCGCGATCGTCGCGTTCACCGATGCCGTCGACAGCTTGTTCCCGAGTCCGCCGGGTTGGTCGAAGGCCGAGAAGCCGACCGTGACGGTCCCCCCGGTCAGGTCTGCGTTGACGACGCAGGTCAGCGGCGTTTGGCCGCTCGCCGGCGTGCAACCGGGCGAGGAGGGGCTGATGTTCGCCACGGTCACGACCGAACCGCCCGCGGAGATGACGAGCGACTTCGTCGCCGCACTCACGTAGCGCGGTGTGCGCGAACGGCTCGTCGTCTGGGTGGAGGCGGGGACGCGGATCGTGATCTGCGCGGTCCCTTTGGCACCGTTTTGCGCCGGCGCCGACGGTTGCGCCGGAACGGAAGAAGTGCCGCCGCCGCAGGCAGCGAGCGCGACGATCGCAGTAGCAGCCAATACTCGGCGCATCATCGGATGTTCACCCGTCCGACGCCCGGAGTAGACTGTTCGGTGAACCAGAGATTGCCATCCGAGCCGGCGGCGATCCCGAACGGAGCGGAGAACGACGTGATCCCAAACGTGGTGTCGTAGTTCGTGACCGTGCCGGTCGGCGTGATTTTCCCGACGTTGTCGACGAAGGGCGCGGTGAACCAAAGGTTGCCGTCCGCACCCGGGGTGATGCAAGCGGCGCTCTGGGCGGGGAAACGCGTGATCGTGCCGCTGGGCGTGATGCGATCGATGTTGCTGCCCTCGGTGAACCAGACGTTGCCGTCGGGTCCGGGCGCGACGCCGGAGGCAAACGTCGCCAGCGGGTACTCCGTCACGGTGCCGGCCGGCGTGATCTGCGCGATCTTGTCGGCCTCGAGCCACCACACGTTGCCGTTGGGGCCCTTCGCCATGGCGCACGGAGAGAGGAAGACCGAGACGGCGTTCCCCGTGATCCCGGTGGCGAACATCGTGACCGCCCCGGCCGGCGTGATGCGACCGACGCGTGGAGCGCTGGTGTCGCTGAACCACAGATTGCCGTCGGAACCGGCGGCGATCCCGGCCGGGTGTGCGCCACTTGGAATCCCGGTGCTGAATTCCGTGATCACGCCGGCCGTTGTGATGCGGCCGATCCGCCCGGTCGTGCTCGCGCCGCTGAAGCCGGCGTTTTCGGTGAACCAGAGGTTTCCGTCGGGGCCAGCCGTGATCGCGGTCGGATTCGAGAACGGCGTGATTCCGGCGGAGAACTCGGTCACGACGCCGCGCGGCGTGACGCGGCCGATACGATCTCCCGACTGCTCGGTGAACCAGAGGTTCCCGTCCGGTCCGAGGGCGATCCCCGCCGGCGAGCTGTTGTTCGCGATCCCGCCGCGGAACTCGGAGACGAACGCGCTGCTCCCGGCGATCGTCAGCGTCGCGGTCTTCGACGTCACGCCCGGCGCCGACGCGGTGATCGTCGCGCTCGCCAGTGCGGCGCCGTTGTAGCTCACGTCGGTGCCGCCTGGCGCGGTGAAGGTGCTCTTCGCGAGGCTGGTCTTGCCGCTCGCATCGGAGTTGGTGAGCGTGATGGTGAGCGCGTTGCCGTTCGCGTCGGCGAACGTTTCCGGGCCGACGATGACGTTGCCGTCGGGATCGAGCGCGTTCAGGAGCACGGCCGACCTGGCCGCCGTCCCCGAGGGAAGCGCCGGCGGATCGAGCGCGAGCGTCAGCGAGGCGACGATCCCGCTCAGCGTGAGGTTGATCGTGGTCGGTCCGTTCGCGGCTCCGGTCACTTGCAGCGCCGCGACGGCGAGCTTCTTGCCGGTCGCTCCGGGCGCGTCGTACGTTGCGATCGTAAGCGTGTTCGTGCCCGACGGAACGGAGGCGCTCGCGGTACACGTGAGCGGTGTCGACGCGGTCGGCGCGGTGCAGCCCGCCGACTGCGGCGTGAGGTTCGCGGTGACGAGTATCGTCCCGGTACTGTTCGCGATCGTGAGCGATTGCGTCGATGGGCTCACGTACGCCGGCCGTCGCCCGCGCGACGCGGTGCTCGTTCCCGCCGGGACGCGGATCACGAAGGAGATCGTCGTGAGCGCTCGATCGCCGCCTCTCGGCGCCGGCGGCGCAACGGACGCGCCGCCGCCGCCGCAGCCGGAGAGCGCGACCGCGAACGCAACAGTCATGACGCGACGAACCATACGCGGTCCCCCTAGCTCTGTTCCCGTCTCGCTCAATACGGAGGGCCGCCCGCCGAATCCCTTGCAGCTGCGTCGTTGCGGAAAGGGATATTGTCCGGTTCCCCCCTATCTCTGGCGCACGCGCACGCGGCGGGACGGCGCGTCGGTTACAAGGAGATCGCAATGGCGTTGCGCCACCCGGCGTTCATACTGCGGTGGTTCGTTCTCGTGGGCGCGGTCGCCATCGGCGGCGGCCTGCCCGCATGCAGCGGCCCCGGCGGGACGGCCTCGGTTGTCAACGCGACTCCCGTTCCCACGGCGACTCCCGTTCCGACTGCGGTGCCCACACCGTCGCCTACGCCCACGCCCACGCCCACACCGAGCCCGACGCCGGTGCCGTCGAACCCCGTCGCATCGCCGAGCGCGCTGACGTTCACCAACACAGGACCCGCGTACAACCAAACGTTCACGGTCACCGAAGCGAACTACAGCGGAGCGTTCACCGCGACGAGTCAGAACACGAACGTCGTCACGGTCGCGCCCGGCACGCAACCCAACACGTTCACGGTGACGCCCGCGGGCGCGGGCCAAACGACCGTTCTCGTGAAGGACTCGGGCAACCGCAGCACCAGCGTCACGATCACGGTGACGCTAACGCCTGTGACCGTAACATAGCGCGCAAAGTCTCCGATCCGCTCGACGTTGCAACTGCGTTCCGGTTTCTGCGCGGGCTGAAGAAGAACAACGACCGCGCGTGGTTTCACGCGAACCGCGAGGCGTGGGACGAGCACGTGCGGCACGGATTCGAGGATCTCGTTACGATGCTGCTGCTCGCGGGCGCGCAGGCCGACGACCGGCTCGCGCACGTCGATCCGCGCGCGTGCCTGTTCCGCATCGCGAACGACACGCGCTTCCACAAACAGAAGGACCCCTACAAGACGTGGCTGTCGGCGTGGATGTCGCCCGGCGGCAAGGACGGCGCGTTTGCCGGGTACTACGTCCACCTCGCGCCCGGCGCCTCGCACTTTTCGGCTGGCATCTACGTGCCGGTGAAGCCGGCGCTGCACGCGCTGCGCACTACGTTCGCGGACGACGGTGCCGATGCGCGCGCGTTCGATCGTATCCTCGCATCCAAGGCGCTGTCGCCGTACCTGCCGCTCGACACGGAGCCGCTGCGCATCACGCCGCGCGGATTTCCGAAGCAGCACGCGCGCCTGCCGCTCATTCGCGCACGCAATTACCTCGTGCGGCGCGACGTCACCGACCGCGAGCTGCGCGAGCGCGGCGCGTTCGCCGTCTTCCGCGACGCGATCAAGGCGACGGCGCCGTTCGTGGGCTGGATCGCCGCGCACGCCGCCGTTATCCGAGACGGCGCCGCATTCGACGAAGAGTGGTAGAGCGGCCGGTCAGGTCGATTCGCGAACCCGCGTTTTTTGCGTTTTCGCCATGACGACGACGACGTCTCCCGGGCGGAGGACGGGGTCGAACGAACGGTCGCCCCGCTCGAGCGCCTTGTAGACGTTGGTGCACTCCATCGATGGCGCCGTCACTTCGATCACGGTCGTCCTGTTCACGGTGGCCATGTGCGCGACGCAGACGTTCGTCAAATCCGGATTCAGCGATACATCGGTACCGGCGCGGGCGATCGCCAGCAACAGGCGGTCACCATCCTTCAGTTCCACGTTGCCGGGGCGCAGCACGGCGCCGATCACCTCGACTTGGAAGGTGGCGGCGGGAGCGGCTTGGGGCGGAGCGGTGTCGGCGGCCATCGCCGGGCCGGCCGTTGCGAGGAACGTAGCGGTGAAGATCACGGCGAGCATCCGCGACCAGGCGAGCGTAGGTTGCGACGTCAGCATGAATCATTCGTTCGAACGTCCGAGTATGAAGCCTGGGACGCCTTCCGGGAGATCTTCGATATGCGTGGTGTCGTGGTGGTTCTTTTTGCGACCGTCCTCATCGGAGCGGCGCCGCCGTCGGCGCGCGACGCGGCTATTGAAGCCGGCTGCAGGTCGGCGTTCAAACATGCGATCTGCAGCGAAGCCCTGGGCCGATGGCTAGCAAGTACTACGGACACCGCCGTGCGCGCTCTGCCCAAGACACCGACCGCGGTGTTCGACGGTTTCCGTGGCACGCCGCGAACGACGCAGCGCCCGTTCCGGTCGTACGCGCCGGCCGGGACGTTCTTCGTGTTCGGCAGTGCCGGGCCGCCGCGCGGCACAATCGTCTACGACTCGCGACACCGCACCGCGTTTTTCGGCGCGGGATGCTGCTCGTATTTCACGACGGTGTTGGTCTCCGGCGCGTCTCCGCCGCCTGTGACGGTTGCCGCCGCCGCGCTGACGGGGACGCGAACGGACGCCGGTATTCGGTTAGGCGATTCGCCGGCCGACGTCATCCGTGTCTACGGGAATGCGCCGCTGCAGCGCGTCGCGGAGCATCCGGGGATGCAGCTGCTCGAGTATGAAAATCCTCATCCCAAAAAGCCCGGACCTTGCGTTCAGCAACAGACGTTCGCATTTCGAAGCGGCAAGCTGGTCCTAATCCGCCTCTACAACGGCTGCTGACGACTCAGGACTCAGCCAGGAGTGTTCGGCGGCGGAAGATCTTTGAAACGCGGCAGCCCGGACGGCGGGTGCCCTTCGACGCAGCCTTCGTACGGGCGCACGACGAGGCTTGGAATGTCGACGCGATACGACTCTTCGAAGCACCCGAGTTGGCGCGTTCTCGGCGGCGCGACGATGGTGACCCCCGTGTACGCATCGTACCTGGTCATGAACAGCGCGGTAGTGGGATCCTCGAGGTCCGCGGCGCCGCGCGGCCAGGTAAACGTCATCCGGAACGACGCGACGGCGCCGTAGGCCGCGAGCATCTCGCCGGGCAGCGACGGCACGTCGCGCAGCAGCACGGTCGTCATCCCGAGCAGAGAACACGCGGCTCTGCGCGGATCGTCCGGCGGGGGAAGCTGCGGGGGGACCATCGCATCGGTCCCCCCGCTCCTTACGACGTAACCGGAAGACGTGACCCGGATGACCACGGTTTGCCGCAGGAGCGGACGGAGCTGATCGGGCGTCGGGTTTGCACCCACGACGGCGCGCAAGATCCCGGTCGCATCGGGAGCCGGCACGCACAGGTTCAGCGGAACGGCCGCTTGTGTCGTCTGCGGAAACACCGTGACACCGGCCGCGATCACCAGACAGACACCCGCGAGACTCATTTGCATCATCGTTTGCGCCTCTTGAATCAGCAGCCTGCCGTGCTGACGCCAACCGCCGGAGTCTCACCGGTTACTTTGTAGGTTGGATTGCCTTGAGCGTCAACGCCCGTCTGCGTATATTGAAGCTCGTAGAAATGATTCGCGGAATCGACCATGCCGAGGTACATCGCGATGGGCGGATTGAAACTCGTCGCGAAGGTGAAGTCCGACTCGGAGAAGTGCGTGTTCTTCGTCTCGTCATCAAGGTTGTCGACTTGGGAACCGCCCGGATGCGTATGTACGAAGCCGACGAGCGGGTACCCCGGATACAACGTCGGCGGCCTCGGTGTCCCATGGCCGTTTGCGTCGAGCGAGATCGTTTGAATCGAGTCCCAGAAGAACCCGCCGGCACCGTCGCTGTAGATATACGAATACGCTTCTTGCTGGGTCGTTCCGTTCGGAATCCCCGGCATCGAGTCAAAGATCGCTTTCATCGCGTTGCCGGCGGTCTGGCGCGCCGAGCCGCAGCCTGCATTCGCCGGTTTGTCAGGGGCGATCGCGACGTCGCCGCCTCCGCCGCCGCCGTTATCGCCTGCGCCGCCGCCGCCGTCGCCGACGCAGCCCAGGAACCTGACGCGGGTCAACTCGCTCGTGCCGTCGTCATAAATCGTGAACGTCAAGAGGTACCAGCAGGTCGAGTCCGAGACCCGTCGCACCGAGGCGGCCGCGCGTGCCGCGCTCATTTGCAGGTACGTCACGTCGCCGACCGGCGACCGGCCGGTCGACGAGCGGTGCAGTACGCTCGGTTCGTGATACTTCGCGCGTGCCCAAACGGCGACGTCCTTCGGTACGAACACCGCCCGGTAATCTACCATGCGGCTTCCGAGCGCCGGGATCGGCGCCCCTGCGTTCGCGCGTGCCTGCCGCATCAGTGCGGCGAACTGGGAATCCACCGACGCCGCGGTCTGTACGTGCACAGGCACCGTAGCGGCGCCCTGTCTTTGCGCGCATCCGCCGGCCGCGAGCGCAGCGCAAAGAACAACAATGCCTCTCAACCTCACAGAAACACCCCTCCACGAGTTAGGCAGACGGTCATCCGCGATTGGGCGAACGACAGTTATATTGCCCGTCTGGTCAAGCGATTCGAGGGCGCCGGCTATGACGCCTGCTCGGTTGTCAGGGCGCGGATTCGTGCCCCCAGGGACGGGTGCGACGCGAACAGGAGCTCTGCCCAGCGCGGCGGTTCCAGCTCCGCGAGGTTCTGTTCTCCCAGACGGCGGAACGCGCGCATGCCGGCCTCGCGATCGTTCGTCGCGGTGACCGCGAATCGATCGGCGCGGCGTTCCATCGCACGCGACGCGGCGTTCATGAGCGGCAGCAGCGCGAGCTGCGCGAGCGTCGCGTAGAACGCCAGCCGCGCACCTTGCGCCGGCGACGTGAGGCCGCGTTTCGTCGTCGCGCGCAGCGCGGCGTCCGCCGCGAGCAGCGTGATCGAGATCGCGCCGGTGCCGAGCGCGATCCCCAGCCAGGGATCGCGGCGCACGTAGTGGCCGAGCTCGTGCGCAACGACGAACAACGTTTCGTCGTCGGCAAACGACGCGACGAGCGTGTCGGCGAGCGCGATCCGCTCCGTGCCGAGCACGCCCGTGACGAACGCGTTCGCCTTCTTCGTCTGGCGGCTCATGTCGAAGCGCAGGATCGCGGCGTCGCCGGCGCCGTACCGGCCGGCGAGCGCGCGAATGCGCCGTTCCAGCTCGCCGGTCACGGGCTCGTACCGGTTGAACAGCGGCATCACGAACGCCGGCGCGATCACCGTCGCGAACGCGAGCAGCGGCGGCGCCGACCCAATCGCGATCAGCGGCCAGCGTTTGGGCGCGCGCATGACGACCGCGTCGGCGAGCGCGACCAGCAGCGCGGTGACCCCGGCGGCGACCGCCGTGCCTTTGGCCTGGTCCGCCAGCCAGCCGCGCGCGCTCTGCTCCGACGTGCCGTAGACGCGCTCGACCACGTGCCCTTCGATGTAGTCCGCAGCCGCGTCGCGCGCCGTGTCGAGCGCCAGCAGCGTCAGCGCGAATGCCGGCGCGCGCAGCGGTCGCGGAAGTCCGCGCAGCGCGCGGTCGAGCGGGTCGGCGATCAAAAACGCGTTCACGGCGAGGCTCGCCACGCCGCGTACCGCGCGCGTCATCGCGAGCGCGCGCCGCTCCGCACCGTAACGCCGCGGATCGCGGGCGGCACGCGCCGCATACGGTGCGCGGAGGTCGCGCAGCGCCTGCGCCGCGCGCGTCGCCGCGAACGCGAGCGAAAACCCCATCGCCGCGCCCGAAGCGACCTTCCCGACTGCCGATGCGCGGATCATTCCGCTGCTGTACCCGGTTTAGTAGGTGTTGCGCACCCGATAGGTCAGCGTGGTCGAACCGTACGCCGGGATGCGCAGCGACCACGTGGCGGTCGACGACGAGCTCTTGGTGTACGGTGCCGACGAGGACAGGATCGTCCAATCGCCCGGGATCGGTTCGACCACGAGGACCGTCTCCGCCGTCGGTTTGCCGTTGCGCAGCACGATCTCGTATGCGCTCTCGTACGACGACGTCGAGAGCGACTTGAAGTCGGTCTGCTTCTTCGTCGCCGTCACGTCGAATGCGTCGCCGAGGTGCAGGCGGACGGTCTCGTTCTTCGGCGTGTGATCGATGTTGTCGGAGCCGACGAACTGTTCTTGGCCGGCGTTGTCCCGTTTGTAGACGCGCACTGCGCCCTTCGGCAGCGCGATCCCCAGCGAGCCGCCCGCGTTGCGGAACGTCATGTACGTGCCGAACTTGAGGCGCTGCCCGAGGTCGCCGTTGCGCGAGCGGTAGTAGTACGGCGATCCGCGCAGCTCGAGCGTTTTCTTCACGGCGACGTGCGGCGCGAACAGCAGATCGACTTGTTTGGTCTGGTTGTCCGCGACCGTCGTCTTGCGCGGCAGCGTGTAGAGGTGGTACTCGAACAGCGCCTGTTCCGACGGCCGGCCGGCAAGCTTGTCCATCGGTGTGGGCGCTGGCAGCGTGCCGTTCGCCATCCCCGACTCCACCACGTTGACGTCGCCCGCCACGAGCTGCACGCGGGCGTCCCGATAGGTCGTGCCGCTTTCGTTCTGCAGCGTGATGAAGCCGCGCAAGTCGATCTGCGCGTCGTCGGGCGAGAGCACGGCGGTGTAATCTGCTTTCCAGCTCAGGCCGCCGGTGAGATACGTCAGCTCGACCTGTTGCGCCGCGGCGTTTCCCGCGTTGTTGAGATTGGTCACGAGCGTCGGCCGGTCGCGCAGGTCGGGCGGCAACGACGGAAATGCGAGCCGGCCGTCGACCGACGTCTCGATGCGGTCCGCATAGCGCAGCACCACGCCGCCGTTTGTCGCCAGGACGCGTGCGCGCTCGCGGGTGCGCCGCCCGGTCTGCGGGTCGGTGCGGACCACGTCGACGTCACGGCCGACGTACTTCTCGAGCAGCTTCTGGGGCGAAAGCAAGTCGTAGTCGAAATTTTGCTCGAACACGCTGATTCGACCCGCGTTGCCGACGCTCTGCAGCAGCGCCGTCTCCGGCTGAATCTTCGCGCTGACGTCGCGCAGCGCGAGCCGCGACTCCCCGTGCGGCAGCGCGAGGCGGCGGCGGTCGCGCACGAGCGCGAGCTCGCTGTTGTAGATCGTGATCCCGACGCCGCGCTGATCGGCCAGCGTGCTGACGCGCTCGCCGGTTTGCGCCGACACCGCGGCCGTCAGCAGCGCGCTCAACACCGTCGCGAGAACGACGCGGCGCATCAGTAGTGCACCACCACGCGGTAAGTCAGCGTCGTCGCGCCGTTCGCCGGCACGTTCAGCGACCATGTCGCCGTGGACGACGACGATTTCACGTACGGCGCCGACGATTGCAGGATCGTCCAGTCGCCCGGAATCGGCTCGACCACCAGGACGGTTTGGGGAGTCGGCTTCGCGTTGCGCAGCACGATCTCGTAGGCGCTTTCGTAGCGGTCCTCCGTGCTGGATACGACTTTGTAGTCCGTCTGCTTCTTGCGTGCCGTCACGTCGAACGAGTCGCCGAGGTGCAGCCGCACGGTCTCGCCCTTGGGCGTGTGATCGATGTTGTCCGAACCGACGAACTGCGCGGTGCCGGAGTTGTCGCGCTTGTACACGCGCACCGCGCCTTTGGGCAGCGGGATGCCCAGCGAACCGTTCTCGTTGAGAAACGACAGATACGTCGACACCTTGAGGCGGTCGCCGAGATCGGCGCTGTGCGAGCGGTAGTAGTACGGGTTGCCGCGCAGCTCCAGGGTCTTGGTGACGGCGACGTTGGGCGCCGTGAGCAGCTCGACTTGTTTGGTCTGGTTGTCGAGGACCGTGCTATGCCGCTGCAGCGTGTAGAGGTGATACTCCAAGAGCGCCTGCTGCGTGGGTGTCGACGAGGACCGTGACTGAACAGCGCCGATTAGCTGCAGCGCCGGAGGTTGGAACGCGTTGCGCACGACGTTCACGTCGCCCGCCACGAGCTGCACGCTCGCGTCGCGATACGATGTTCCGCTCGTGTTCTGCAGCGTGATCAGCCCGCGGAGGTCGATGCGGTCGTCGTTGGGCGTCAACTCCGCGGTGTAGTCCGCCTTCCAGTTCAGCCCGCTGGTGAGGTACGTCAGCTCCACGTCCTGATCTCCCGGCGCGGCGTTCGTCACGTCGGTCACCAAGGTGGGGCGGTCGCGCAAATCGGCCGGCAGCGACGGAAACGCGAGCGTTCCGTCGACCGACGTCTCGATACGATCGGCATACCGCAGCACCACGCCCCCGTTGGTCGCGAGCACGCGCGCGCGCTCGCGCCGGCGTTCGCCCGTGCGCCGGTCGACGTGGTACACGTCGACGTCGCGGCCGACGTATTTCTCGAGCAGCTTCTGCGGCGAGAGCAGATCGTAGTTGAAGTTCTGCTCGATCACGCCGATGCGGCCCGGGTTGCCGACGCTTTGCAGCAGCGCGGTTTCCGGCTGGATCCGCGCGCTGACGTCGCGCAGCGCCAGCCGCGACTCACCCTGCGGCAGCGCGACGTGCCGGCGATCGCGCACCAAGGCGAGGTCGGTATTGTAGATCGTGATGCCGACCGCGCGCTGGTCGTCCAGCGTGCTGACCCGTTCGCCGGGATCAGCCGACGCCGTCGCACATACCACCAACGCGAGAGCGAGCGCGAGAACGAAGGGACTGCGCATACGGGGTCCTCCTGGGTTCGTATGGTGTGTCGAACGAAACCCGGCCGCGGTTCGACGGCACCGGGCAGGAAAGGGCTCCCTAGCGACCCAAGCACGCGGGCGAGCACTAGCTCGTGTCTTCGAAGGGGGCGTTATGAGAAGACTGGTCGTCGCGGCGTTCGTCGCCGCGGTCTCGCTCGTGCCGGTCGCGCCTGCGGCCGCATTCGATACCGGGCCGCACGCCAGTATCACGACGGATGCGCTGAAACGTTTGGGCTTTTCCGCTTCCGCCGGAACGGCCGTGCAAGTGGAGAATTGGCTAACCGATTACTACACGTCGGCGCCTTTTTTCGGCTCGGGCCCTAAGTGCGCGCTCGACAAGCTCCACTTCGATGACGTGTTCTCCAACGCCGACATTGCATCGTATTGGACGACGCTGGCGGCGAACACGAAAGCCGCGGCGCAGCAGGCGGAGCGCGACAACGACGTGATCGAGTTCTTCACGGTGCTGGGAATGTCGCTACACGTCGTGCAGGATTTCTACACCCATTCAAACTGGGTCGAGCAGAACGGCGCGAGCGGTTCGTACAAGACGAGAACTTGGTTCCAGACGCCGTCCCCGCCGAGCGGCCTCTACACCGGGTGGTACCCCAACTGCTTGAACATCCCCCAGGGAAGCCACGTGCCGCACGGCGGCTACACCTCCGGCCTCAACCACGACTCGGTCGTGCGGCCGCGGTACGATCGCGCGTACGTGTTTGCGCTCGCGGCGTCGTTGGAGTGGACGCAGAACGTGCTCGCCTGGGTCAGCCCGAGTTTCGCCGGGCGGGCTCGCGCGTACAGCCCCACGGCCGGCGATGCGAATGACCTCGCGTACGATCAGAAGGCGTCCCTGTTCATCTCGGAGTGGATCGAGAACCCGCTCAATGTCGCCTCGCTCGACGGCCACTGGAACGGAAACCGCAGCGGGTACGCGGGCGCGTTCGCGACGTTCGCAGCCGCGTGGACGGGCTCGCACGACTCCGTGTACGTGCGCACGTTCAAGCAGAAAGCGATCTATACCGCACTGAGCAACGGGCTGTACCAGCCGGCGACGCAGCCGATGCCGGCGTTCACACGGTCGCCCGTCAGCGGCACGGTGTTCGCGATGCGCACGCTGAGCGTGAACGCGAACTTCGCGGTCGGTACCGAATCGTATTTCGGATCGCTCTACCGCGCGGGCGGCACGAGCTACCCATATCGTGACGCTTCGCAGTATCATCTGCCGCGAACCGCAGTGCCGTGGCTGCAGCTTATGCTCGTGACGAACCAGGCGACGGTCTCGTTCGATTACAGGCTGTCCAACGAGTACGGCACGACCAACAGTACGCTCGTTCCAATCCAGGGCGGCAAGACGAGCCTGATCTTCAGTTGCAACGTCGCGGGCGCGACGTGCACAGGTGACATCAGCGGTGGTCCGTGGTCGCAAGGAAATCCGTACACGACCAAGGGCAGCGGGTTCAAAGGCGTCGCGCTGAAGCTTTATTTCACCAGCACGCCCGCGGTGCCGTAGCCGCGCTCTAGGCGGGCGCGGGTGCCCGCGCCGCAAAGCGGTCGCGGATGAAGGTTCGCATCGGCCGCTCGACGGTCACGTGCAAGACCCACGCGGCCGCGAGCGACGCCGCGAAGCCAAGAGGCGCGACGAACGCCGGCGGAAGAATGTGCTCGGCGATCATCAAGACGCTGAGGTGCACCAGGTAGAACGCGTAGCTGATCTCGCCAAGCCGCACGAAAGCCGGACGCGAGAGCAGCCGCGAGATCGCCCCGCCGCGGAGCGCGACGATCGCGATGAGCGCAGCCCAGAACGGAAGCGGCCACAGCGAGTATTGCAGGCCGGCGGGAACGTGCGGAATCGCGACGACGGCCGCTGCGATCGCGCAAACGGCGGCGATCTCCCATGCGGTCGCCGCTCCCGGGAGCCGGTACCCGCGAAGGAACGCCATTCCGAGCAGCATGCCGACGACGAAGTCGACGAGGCGCACCGGAGGAAAGATGTACGTCGTCCACACGTCGGCATGATGCGGGATCGCAAACACGGCGGCCGCGCAGACCCACGTCAACGCCGCCATCGCGAAGACGGCCCGCGCACCGCTCGTCGCGAACGCACGTGCGAGCGAGCCGATCAGCAGCGGAAACAGCGCGTAGAAGAACGCCTCAACCGAGATGCTCCAGGCCGGCGAGTTGATGCCGAGATAGATCTCCTCGCGCGGAAACCACGCCTGCACCGCGAGCACTTGCGCCACGAGCGCATCGACACGAACCGACGGCGACGACTTGTCCCATGCCAAGCTGCCGTACATCGCGACGGCCGGCAGCGCGAGCGCGATCGAAACGAGATAAGCGGGATACACGCGGGCGAACCGCGCGACGTAGAACTGCACGACGGACGCGTGTGAGTTCAACGTGCCGCTGTACGTGTACGTGAGAATGAACCCCGACAGCAGGAAGAAGAAACCGACGCCCGCTTGCCCCAGCGCATGATCGTGCGCGAACGGCTGCGCAAGCGGCGCATGGTAGGCGAACACCAGCAACGCCGCAACAAAGCGCAGCGAAGTGAGCGGCTCGAGGTCGTGTCGTCCGGGGGTGGGCACCTAGCCCGAATGATCGGCGAAAACCACGCGAACGCTTAGAACGGCGGGGGTCGCCGCACCCCGGCTGAAATTACCCCTCCATGAGGGTTCGCGCGGGCATTCTTGCACTCGTCGTGCTCACCGTGGCTCGCGCCGACGCGCAGACACCGCCCCCGGCGCCCGGCAGCGTGGAGGCCGGCATCCGCATCACGAGGCTGGTTACGTTTCGCGCGCCCACCGTGCAGAGCGGCACGAATGGACGCCCGCAGCCCGGCGTCATGGAATGCGTGTCGTTCGTCAACGACGATGCGCGCCCGGCGAAGCGCGTGCGCTTCGTGTTTGCCTACGACGACGCAAACGGCAAGACGGTCGGCGGCGACACGCTCGACCGGCGCGGCACGTTCTCGCGCGGTGCGCTGATCGAAGGCATGACGTTCAACGAGCTCGGGGTTATCCCGTCGG
The DNA here is from genome assembly GCA_034666305.1 of Vulcanimicrobiota bacterium. Lineage (GTDB taxonomy): Bacteria > Vulcanimicrobiota > Vulcanimicrobiia > Vulcanimicrobiales > Vulcanimicrobiaceae > Vulcanimicrobium. The sequence continues at coordinate 1,899 of JAXDMA010000116.1, read as the reverse complement.
CGGGAAAGCTGGCGAACTGCCGTGCGTTCAGCGGCGGCTTCGATCGGGACGACAACCTCGCGTACCCGGCGAAGGACGGCAAGCTGACGGGCGTGCGCGCGCTACGCGTGTTCGTTGAACAGGTCGACTACGCGGACGGGACCGCGTGGCACGCCGATCCGCCCTTCGAGACGCTGATCGATCAGCGCGCGACCGCCCGGCGCGGCGAGGTCGCAGCGCGTGCGGATGGCGGACTCGACTGGTCGGCGCCCAGCGGCGGCCCGATCGAGATCACGCACGCGTATTTCTTCATGTACGGCTTCAAGCAAATGGAGTGCGTCTCGTTCAAGAACGTCGCTGCCAAGCCGGTCGTGTCGTTCCAAGTTCACTTTGCATATCACGCCGTCGACGGGAGCGTGCCCGAGGAAAATACGCAGACGCGCAGCGGCGACTTCGCGCCGGGCATCGAGAACGCCGGCGCGGTCGGCGACCGATCGGGCGCGGCGCGCTTTCGGAACTGTTGGGCGTACAAGGCCCCGCGCGAGGAGCCCGCGTCGGTCGTGATCACAATTACGTCGGTAACCTTCGCACCCTGAAGCGCCGAGCGATCGTGCGCGATTAGATCAGCGAGATCGAGTCCGGCGGTTTGGGTGGGCGCTTTGCCATTGCGGCTTCGAGCTGCGATGCGAGGATGTCGATGACCGGGTCGTCGATCTCTTCGACGCGGCCGTTGTCGGCGAGCGCGACGAGCTTCGGGTCGATCGGCATGCGCGCGAGCAGCGGTGCGCCCGCGAGGTCGGCGACTTCTTGCGCGTACGACGGGCCGAACACGTCGTATCGTTTGCCCGTGTCCGGCGCGACGAAGTACGACATGTTCTCGACCACGCCTACAATGGGTTTGCCGAGCTGATGCACCAGGTTCGCCGCCTTGCGCACGATCATCGTCGCGAGGCGTTGCGGCATCGTCACGAGCACGATGCCGTCGACCGCGAGTGACTGCAGCACGGTGAGCGGCGCGTCCGACGTACCCGGCGGTAAGTCGATCAGCAGATAGTCGAGGTCCGACCACAGCGCCTGCTCGTAGAACTGGCGGATCACGCCCGACAGAATCGGGCCGCGCCAAATCATGGCGGTGTCTTCTTTGTCGGTGAGCAGGTTCGAGCTCACGATCTCGATCGCCGAGCGCGACATGGCCGGCACCATCAGCGGCTTGGGCTGCTGGCCCGGCGGCGTCGACGGGTCGGATTCGAGCCCGAGCGGCGTCGTGAGGCCGAACAGGCGCGGGATCGACGGCCCCGTGATGTCCGCATCGAGGATGCCGACCTTCTTGTGCGCGCGGCGCAGCCCCACGGCGAGCAGCGCGGTCGTGAGCGACTTTCCGACGCCGCCTTTGCCCGACATGATGGGGACGACGTACGTGAAGCGAGCCCGGCGGGCGAAGGCGCCCGGGGCGCGGCGCTGAGGCTGCTTGTCCTCGTTCATGATCGTCGGGACGCGGCCCGAGAGGCGGGCCTGCACGAGCGCGGCGACGATCGGTTCGGCCCGCAGGCCGTGCGCCTTGGCGCCCTGCTCGATCGTCTCGTACTTGTTGACCCCGCAGCCGGCGCAGTGCAGGCCGAACTCGGTCAGGACTTCTTCGGCGATGGGGAGCTCGGCGACGAGCTCGCTGATGTTGGTGGCGGGATTGATGTCGATCTGAACGGACATGAGACGGGGCTACAACCTTCGCGGGCGCAAACGGAGCTACGGGGACCCGACAGAGTTCGGGGCCACGCCCAATGTACCCCGGGCGTGACATCAGGGCCGCTGCGAGAGTCTGAAGAGGGCGATGGTTGACACGCTGATCGTCGGCGGCGGACCCGCGGGGCTCGCCGCCGCCAAGTACCTGGCCGAAGCGGGCCGCAGCGCGACCGTGCTCGA
>JAXDMA010000115.1:0-2623 GCA_034666305.1 Vulcanimicrobiota bacterium | reverse complement strand
AGGTTCCCCCTGCGCTGCATCGCGGGTTCCCCGCGGTGCAGCGGAGACAGCAGGGCGGAGGTCGCATGAGATGACGAGCACGCGCGAGCGCATCGTGACGTACCTCGTCGTTTGCTCGTTCGCGATCGTGCTCGCGTTCCCGTTCTACTGGATGACGATGACGGCCTTCAAGCCGTTGAACGACCTGCTGAACGTCCAGAACCTCCCGTTCTGGTTCCACCCCGGGCCGACGCTCGACAACTTCCGGAACCTCTTCGACACGAACTACGTCCGGTGGCTCGAGAACACCGCGTTCATCGGCGTCGTCGTCGTGCTGATCACGCTCGTGCTCGCGCTGCCGGCCGGTTACGCGCTCGCACGCCTCTCCGGGCGAGTCGGCAGCACGCTCGGCGGCGGGATCTTCCTGACGTACCTCGTGCCGCCGACGCTGCTCTTCCTGCCGCTGTCGCGCGTCATCTCGCAGGTGCACCTGCAGGACTCGGTCTGGTCGCTGATCCTCGTCTACCCGTCGTTCACGATTCCGTTCGCGACGTGGCTGATGATGGGCTTCTTCAAGACGATCCCGCGCGACCTCGAGGACGCGGCGATGATCGACGGGTGCTCGCGCGTCGCCGCGCTGAGGCGCGTCGTGCTTCCGATCTCGGTGCCGGGGATCCTCACGGTCGTCATCTTCACGTTCTCGCTCTGCGTGAACGAGTTCATCTACGCAACGACGTTCATCTCCAGCTCGACGCACCGCACGATCTCGGCCGGCGTGCCGACGGACCTCATCCGCGGTGACCTCGTGCAGTGGGGGGCGATCGCCGCCTCCGTGCTCATCCCGAGCATCCCACTGGCTCTGCTCTACAACGCCTTCCTGAACCGCTTCATCGCAGGATTCACGGGAGGCGCATTCAGGTAATGCAAGCCCAACCGAAAGGAGCTGCACATGGCAGATGAGTCTGACGTCCCGAAGGATGGGCTCAGCCGCCGCGAGCTCCTCCGCCGTGCCGGGGTCGGCGCCGCTGCCGTTGGCGTCGCCGGGTCAGGTGCGTCGAAGGCGTTCGCCTTCGCAGGACCGCACAAGCACACGGGCCGCTGGCTCAGCGGGGATCTCTCGATCCTCCAGTGGGTGCATTTCGTCCCCGACTACGACACGTGGTTCGACAAGACGTGGTGCGTGGAGTGGGGACAGAAGAACGACGTGCACGTCACCGTCGACCACATCGCGAACACCCAGCTCGACGCGCGTGCCGCGTCGGAGGTCGCAGCACAAAGCGGCCACGACATCTTCCAGTTCCTCGCGCCGCCGGCGATCTACGAGGACCAGGTGATCAACCACGCGCCGATCGTGCAGGAGGTGCAGAAGAAGGTCGGCAAGATGAACACGCTCGCGAAGCTGTCCACGTACAACCCGCGGACGAAGAAGTACTTCGCGCTGTCGGACAACTACGTCCCCGACCCGGTGGTGTGGAGGCATGACCTCTGGTACGGGCTCGGCGAGGCGCCGACGACCTGGGAGAACGTGCGCAAGGCGGCGCCGAAGCTGAAGAACATCGGGCATCCGATCGGCATCGGCATGTCGAACGAGCTCGACTCGAACATGGCGAACATCGCGTTCATGATGTGCTTCGGCGCGTTCATCCAGAACTCGTCGAACCGCTTGACGATCAAATCGAAGCAGACGATCGAGGCCTTGAAGTTCATGGCCGACATCTACAAGAACGGCGAGACCGACGAGATCTTCGGCTGGAATCCCGCGTCGAACAACAACTTCCTCTACTCGGGCAAGGGATCGATGATCCTCAACGCAATCTCGGCGACGCGGACGCCCGAGGATCAGAAGCTGCCGTTCGCGGACGATCTCTGGATCTGGCCGATCCCGAAGGGCCCCCACGGCCGGTTCGGTCTCGAGCACGTCATGGGCTGCTACGTGATCTGGAAGTTCGCGAAGAACAAGCCGGCCGCGCAGAAGTTCCTCGCCGACCTCTGCATCAACTACAAGCAGGCGACCACCGCGAGCAAGCTCTACAACTTCCCGAGCTTCCCCGGTGCGTACCCGTTCAAGAGCATCTACAAGGCGGCGAAGGTCGACACGCACAGGCCGCACGGCAAGTACAACGTCCTGACGAAGATCGCGGAGTCGTACACGCACAACGTCGGCTACCCGGGCTTCTCCAACGCGGCGATCAACGAGATCTTCACGACCTACTTGATCCCGCAGATGTTCGCTCAGGTGGCGCAGGGGAAGATGAGCGCTGCGGACGCGGCCAGCTCCGCGCAGCAGGCGATGGCGCCCATCTTCCAGAAGTGGCGCGACAAGAAGAAGATCTAAGGCACGACGACGGACTTGGCGCCGGCTCCTTGCCGGCGCCAGGCTTCGTCGACGTCGTCCAGCGAGAACGTCTCGACGGGCACGCGGATGCGCCCGGCGTGCGCGTGCGCGAGGAGGCCGAGGTAGAGCTCGCGCAGCTCGGCCGGGGTACGGCCGAAGTTCGAGAAGCCGAGGATCTCGAGTTCCTTGCCGCGCACGACGGCTGAGGTGAGCGGTGCCGCCGGACCGGCCGACTGGCCGACGTTCACGATCCGCGCGCGCGGCGCGGCGGCTTCGCTCGCCGCGACGACGGGCGCGCCCCAGAGCATG
>JAXDMA010000114.1:0-7244 GCA_034666305.1 Vulcanimicrobiota bacterium | reverse complement strand
CTTGCTCTGATCGAGATGCTCGAGGTACGGGTCCTCGATCGTCGCGATCAGCAGCACGCGCCGTCCGACCGCGCGCCGCACCACGCTCACGCATTCGCGCAGCGCGGCGTACCCGCGCGGCCCGTTCCCCATGAACTCCTCGCCGCGCTCGACGTCGATCGCCAGCCCGGTGATCCCGTTCCCGCTCGGCGTGCGATACGCGGCGACCGCGACGTTGCGCGCGACGTCGTCGAACGCGACCGTGCGCGGCACGGTCCAGCCGATGACGGCGATGCGGTGCGCGGCGAGGCCGTCGATGAGCCGGTCGATCGTCGCTTTGGCCGGCGGCGTCACCTCGTCGAACGCGCCGTATGCGAGCCGCAACTGAATCGAGCGAAGTCCGGCGCGCATTGCGGTGTCGACGATGCCGTCGACGTCGAGCTTGGTATACGCACCGTCGTCGAGCGGGTCCGCGGAAAACGCGAGCCAAGCCGACTTGCCGCGAATCACGTCGACGCCGCTTTCGGCGAGCGGCGGCGGGACGTTCGCGTGCACCAACACCGGCGTGCCGTTCGGGCGAACGACGGCGTAGCGCGCGACCCTGCCCGGCACGACGGCGGCGTCGTCCCACGACGACGAAGGCGCGCGCAGCGTCGCCGCCGGCGTTCGCGTGCCGCGAGCGTCGATGCGGTACACGCGCACGTCGCCGTCGCGCACTTGCGGAAACCAGCCGACGCGCACGAGATGGGGCCCGGCCGCGACCGCGACCGTACGCGCGACGCGCCACGTGCGCGTGTCGAACGACGCGTGCTGCGTGCCCAGCTCTTGGGGACGGTTCGCGACGACGCGCACGGTGACCGGGCCGTCGTCGCGCACCGACACGATCGCGGCCGGCCCGCCAAAGCGCAGACGCGTCTGCCACTGCGCGCTGCCGGGCGTGCTGAAGTAGTCGAAGTCCGCACCGCGGCGCAGCCGAACGACCGCACCGCTCGCGTCGCGGAGCACGACGCGCACCAGCGCGCGCGCCTCGCCGTCGGGCGAGACGTCGAGCGGCCGCACGTCGAGCGCGAACGACGATGCGGGCGCCGTCTGCCACAGCACGGTCGGCTGCGGCGCGGGCGCGCTGGTCGGCATCGCGGTCGGCCAGGCAACGGGCAGGAGCGCGGCGAGCGCGGCGAACGGCACACGGTTCCGCATGAACGCAAGAGGACGCCGCACGGTGCGCGACGTCCTCTTTGCCGGCTCGCCTGCCGCGGCGATCAGAACTTCGTCGAGATGTACAGTTGAATCTGTCGCGGCGTCTGATCCGGTGCGTAGTAATACAGCGTGTTCGGAACGCTGCTGGGGCCGTAGGTGTTCAGGTCGGGGTTGCTCTTGTTGGGATAGGCGGTGTTGGTGGACGGGAACACGTCGCCGACCTGCTGATCGAGCAGGTTGCGCACGTTCATGCCGATCGTGACCGTGCGCCCGTGCGACTTCACGACGTCGTAGCCGAAGTCCAGGGCCGCCCAGTAATTCGCGCGCGCGAAATGGACTTGCGAGTCGTTGAGCGCCGCCGGGCACGCGTTGGTCGCGGAACCGATCACGCTGAACGACTGGTTGGTACAGGTATTGCCCGCGACGTTGTACGGTGCGCCGACCTGATACAGCACGAACGGGTCGACGTGCGCGCGTCCCTTGCGATAATCGCCCGTCCACGAGATGCTCCACGGCGGCTGTGACGGGTTGCGGAACAACGTCCCCGTCGCGAGGAATTGCCGCAGCAGCGCGTTGCTCCCGGTGATCGTGGCCGACGTGATGCCGCCGTACGGCGTGCCGCCGGCCAGGGCCGAGTTGGTGACGGAGCCCCAGTAGTTGACGTACGTGCCCGAGACGTAGAACGAGAGCCCGTCGCCGCGCACGACGTGGTTCCAACCGAACTCGGCGCCCGTCGCCTTGTTCGAGATGCCGGTCCGGAAGTACGACGACCCCGACAGGTCGGCGAGTCCGGTCACGGGGTTCGCCACGTAGTTCTTCGAGAGCTCGAGCTTGTTGGTCGAGTGCCGGTAGAAGGGCGAGATGCGGAACGAATCGATGCCGTTGCGCAGCGCGTGCGAGTACGACAGGTCGAGGTTGTAGTTCAGCGGATTCGAAAGCGTCGCGCCCGGATAATACGGCGTAACGAAACGCGAATTGGCGCCAAAAACGCCGTTGGGCGAATCGTTGAACACGTAGGCCGCGGGAACGAAGGTGGTGGTGAGGGCGTACGAGCCGCGGATCGAGTCGTACGGTGACGCCGCCCACGTGAACGCGAAGCGCGGGCTGAAGGCGTGCGTCGAGTACGGTCCGTACGCGTAGCTCTTCGTCACGACGCCCGTGCTGGACACCGCGTCCGGACGGTTCGGGATCGCGTACGTCTCCGCGTCGTAGCGGAGGCCCGGTTCCAGCGTCAGCTTCCCGAAGGTCTGCTTCGTGCTGAAATAGGCGCTGGGCAGGTAGAGCGGGTAGTCGATCTGCAGGAACAGGTTCGGGAAGCTGCCGTTCATGTTGAACCCGCCGACGCCGCCGCTCGCCTCGTCGCAGCCGCAGTTGTCGAAATAGCGCTCCGCACTGTTGTCGCGCTCGTACGAGATCCCGAACTGGTACGACGAATGCGCGTTCGCGGTGTACGTGAAATCGAGGTTGGCGAAGTACATCTGCGATCTGCGGTCGTCGAACTCGTCCTGGTAGCCGTTACCGCCCGCCGCCGGCGTTCCCGGCGGAGCGTAGGCCGTGACGGGGACACCTTTGGTGCCGACGGGGCCGGTGAAGAACGGCGCGTTCGGCGTCGTGACCCCGTTGATCGTCGTGATGCTGAACGGCTGATTGAAGATGTACTGGTTGAAGTTTTCCGCCAGGCGGAACTGCGCGAACAGCTTGTCGTTGAAGACGTGATTCCATTGGATCTTGCCGAGGTTCGACCAGTGATACCACACGTTGGCGTTGGCCTGCGTGATCGGATAGTATTGCAGGCCGGTCAACTTCGTGCCGGTGATGGTCCCCGAGGCATTCACGACCGCCACTTGGCACGGCAGGCCGCTGCTGCTTACGCCGGGGTTGGTAATCGCGCCGCCGGCGACGACGACGCCGTTGCACGCCGTGATACCGAGCACGGGCTGGCCCAACAGACCCTTGTTCCACGGCAGACGCTGGTTGCCGGTCTGCGCGAGGAACTGAATGTCGTCGTTGCCGGATGGGCGCCAGTGCAAGTTCACGACGGCGTCGCGCGTGACTTGCAGCGACGGCGTGGTGTCGCGCGCGGTCAGCGCCTGCGCGAGCACGTACGGCTCGTATCCTTGCTGGCCGAAGATCGAATCGCCGTTGCTCTGATCGAGCGAGCCGTACCACGAGAATTTGTTGTTGGGCGTCGCACCGCCGTACTCGGCGGTCAGGTCGTGCTCCGAGAGCGGCAGGCCCATCGTGTAGGTCAGGCTGCCGAACGACGGATACGTCCCGCGCTTCACGACGGAGTTGATCACGCCGGTGCCGGCGTTGCCGTACTGCGCGTTGTAGCCGCCGGTGTACACTTCGAGGCTCTGCGTCCCGACGATCGAGAGATTCGTCGTGAACAGGCCGGTGAGCCGATCGTTGATCGGGATCCCGTCGAACTCCCAGGCGAGGTCGCCGGAGTCGCCGCCGCGGATGCGTGGACGACCCGCGACGCCCGTCGACGTGATGCCGGCCGACGTCTGAATGACATCGTAGAGCGTGCGGTGGCCGCCGATGCCGGCGGCTGCGGTGAGCTGCTGCGGCGACACGTTGTACACGTCCGCGGTCTGGCTGGGCTGCACGAGATTGCTCGCGCTGCGCGCCGACGTCCGCCCGATGGTCTGCAGCGTCCGCGGCACGAGCGCCTGATCGATGCGCACGTTTTGGTCCTGCACGACGGTGACGCCGTTGACGAGGACCTCCTGATAACCGCGAATCGCGATCGACACGGCGTAGGTGTCGGGCGAGAGATTATACACGTTGTAAAAACCGTTTGCGTCCGACGTTGCCGTCGCGCGCCCGCTGGGCGACGAGGCGGTGATCACGGCCCCGGCGAGGGCCTTGCGGGTGACGGTATCGGTGACCGTACCGGAGATGGAACCCGTCGTCGCGGCCGACGCCGGTCCGATGAGCGCGAGCACGATGAAAAGTCCGGTCAGCGCCGCGCCGAGCAACCGGGCTAGCCCGGTCCGCGTCTTCTTCTGCATGAGTCCTCCCGTCACGGCTGTCGCCTGCTCCAAAGCACCGGCGATCGCGTGACGTAAATAGCAAAGCGAACGACGTCATCTGACGCGCGTCCGCCCCGGCTCGTTGCCCTCAGACTTTCTTCATACCTGCATGCTGCGCTCAGCCGACCCACTTGCGCAGCCCGCGCGGCGCATCGGACTCCACGAAGTTCGCACGGCCGATGCTCAGCGCGAGATATTGCCCGGCGACCAGCCAGGCGAGCGTGTTGAACGCCTCGCCGGTCGCCGGGCCGAGCAACGGGACGTCGCCGCTGCGCGCGCCGATGACGTACCGCGCCGCCTCGGCCTCGACCGCTTCCGCCAGCGGGCGATGGACGATGTCGCGCGACGCTTCGTCGACGATCCCGATGATCGCGGTGGTCGCATCGAGCATCGCCGAGCTGCCGTGCCGGAATTCGCCCGCCGGAAATCCTTCGGCGTGCACGTAGCTCGCTTCTTTGATCTTGAGCGCGAGCTCGTACGCGACGGGCACGCCGTAACCGGCGGCGACCAGCGCGACGCTGCGGCGGCGCGCGATGCGGCGCGCGGCGGCGACGACGTCGGCGACGCCGTCGCCGTCGAGCCAATCGCGCACGTCCTCCGCGGTTCGCTCCAGCGTCGCCGCGGTGCGGTTGCGCTTGCCGCCCGTCAGGGCAGCGGCCCACAGCAAGATCGCCGCCATCGACGTCACGCTCTTGCTGGCGGGCACGGCCAGCTCCGGACCGGCCAGCGAGTCGACCACGGCATCGGCGCGCGCCGCCAACGGTGATGCGGCGTCGCTGGTGAGCGCGACGAGCCGCGACGGCGCGAGCAGGTCGATCGCGTCGAGGAGGTCGGCGGAACGGCCGCTCTGCGACAGCGCGACGACGCACGCGTTCGTGTACGCATTGCGGTCGAAGCGCGTCTCCGTGGCCGCGAGCGCATACGCACGAATGCCGCGCCGCCGGAACGCGAGCGCGCCGAGCATTCCGACGAACAGCGAGCTTCCGCTGCCCAAGAACAACACGTCGCGTCCAGCGACCGCGGCCGCGAAGCGCTGCGCGCCGTCCGACGCGGCGATGCGTCGCCAGACGTCGGGCTGCTCGCGAATCTCCGCCTCGAAGTGCGCGCCGAGCACTCAGTCCTCGACGAAGCGGGTCAGAACGCGAGCGCGCAGGTCGCGCAGCGCGCCCGAGTCGCCGACCCAGTCGTCGACCAGAAACGCGAAGATCACCGCACCGTGCTTCGCGTTGGCGGCGTATCCCGCCAGCGTGCTGACGTGCGATACCGATCCGGTCTTGGCGAAGATCTTCTTCTCCGCGGCCGTGCCGGTGTACGCGCTCTTCAGCGTCCCGCGTACGCCCGCGATCGGCAAATCATCGAGCACGAGGTCGCGGTACGGCCCGTCCCAGTCGTGCTTGAGAACCACGACCAGATCGCGCGGCGTGATGCGGTCGTACGTGGAGAGACCGCTACCATCGGAGATCGCCAGCGCGTCGGTGTCGATGCCCATCTCTTTGAGCCAGCTCTTCTCGATCGCGATGCCGTCGGCCGACGAGCCGGTGAGCGCGGGGGGCTTGGCGCCGAGCGCGCGCAGCAATGTCTCGGCGAGCATGTTGTCGCTGGGCAACCAGAGATCGGCGAGCAGGTCGGACAGCGGTTCGGAATCGTGCGACCACACCTCGCGCAGCGGCGCACGGTCGTCGGAATGACGCAGCTCGACGATGACGCCGCGCGCGCGAACCGGGATGCCCGCGGCCACGAGCGCGCGCCGCGCGGCGGCGGCGGCGAAACGCGGCGGGTTGGGCACGGCGAGCGACAGGCGCTCCGGCTTCGCGTCCGGCGCGAGCGTGCCGGTGATATACAACTGGTTGGACGAATACGGCCCCCGAACCACGTCGAGCGTCGACGGCGAACCCGGCGCGCCGGTGCGCGCCCGCACCCAGATGCAAACCGAGAGCTCGTATTCTGCGCACGATTCCGTCTCCGACGAAGTGCGGCCCCAGGGCTCGACGCGAGTCGTCACGGGAGCGCCGGGGCGCGCGCCCGGCGTCACGGTAACGGTCACCTGGTCGTCGGCGAAGCCGAGCGCGCTGATCGGCGCGGCGTAATACCACGGAAAATCGTCCCACGACCAGCCCGGCAGATAAGTGGGAACGTCACCGAGGTTCGGTATGACGTCCTGCTCGATCTCGCGAATCGAAACGGCGTGCAGCGCGGCCGGCAGGCTCGCGAACGCGGCGTCGTCGAGCAGCACGTCGCCGCTGCCGTGCAGCGTCAGGTAGCCGCGCAGCACGCCTTCGATGACGGTACCGTCGATCGTCGCTCGCGTGCGAAAGCGAAAGTCGCGCCCCAGCTTGTCGAGCGCGGCGCTGCCGACGAGCAGCTTGAGCGTCGACGCGGGCTGGAACGCGTCGTCCTGATTGCGCTGATACAGCACGCGGCCGTCGCGCGCGTCGATCGCGTAGACGCCGGCGTGCGCGCCGCGCAACACCGTCCCGGTTGCGAGCGCGATGTCGACGTTCGCGCTGAGCGCCGCGATCTCGGCCTGGGTCCACGGCGCGCCGGTGACGACGGGCTTCGGCACGTCCGCGCCGAGGCTGCGGTCGACGGCCAGCGCGGGCGCCGCGCACGCGAGTGCGGCGCACGCGGCCGCCGCGAACGCGGCGAACCTCACGCGGTGACGCGCTCCGCCAGCCGCCGCGCGATGAAGGTCGCGACCTCACTGGGCAGCGTTCCACGGCCGAAGCCCGCGTCGTAGCCCAGCTCGGCGGCGAGCAGGTTGGTGACGCGCGGTCCCCCCGCGATCAGCACGATGCCGTCGCGCAGGTGCTCGGCTTCCAGCAATTCGGCCAGCGCCGTGAAGTTGGCGATGTCGCTCCCCTTCTGCGTGACGACCTGCGACGCGAGGATTGCGTCGACGGCGTGCTCGCGCGCGAAGCGCACGAGGTCGCCGACGGCGATCTGGCTGCCGAGATTGAACACGTCGAAGCCGCGATACCGCTCGAGACCGTAGTCACCCTTGTAGCCCTTCATGTTGAGGATGGCGTCGAT
>JAXDMA010000113.1:0-4326 GCA_034666305.1 Vulcanimicrobiota bacterium | reverse complement strand
ATGAAAGCGCACGCCGTTGTCACCGCCGGTGCCCTTGCAATGCTCCTGAGCGGCGCCGCCGCGGAGGCGATGACCATGGATGTTCGGGGCGATCAGCTCGTCGCAAGCGGACGCATCGTGCCCGACGATGCCGCTCGGTTTCGCTCGCTGGTCGCCGCCAATCCCGACCTCAAGACGGTCGTTCTTTGGAATTCGCCCGGCGGCTCGGCGGCCGCGAACGATGCGATGACCGAGATCATCGAATCACGCGGGCTCAATACCGTCGTTACCGGCTTCTGCGTGTCGGCGTGCGCGATGGTCTTTCTCGCGGGCAAGGACCGCTCGTTTGGAGACCTCGAGCCGCTGCGGTTAACGTCACTAGGCTTTCACGCGAGCTACGTGGACGGTCACCTCGCCGCCGATCGGCGGCTTGCAGCGCTCAAAGCACGCGTACTCGAACGAACCGGCGGCAAGATCGATCCGGCGCTCGTCGACCGATGGCTGCACATTGACGACGAACGGAGCTCGATTCGATTCCAGTATCCCGGCGAGCCGGCTGCGGGAACGACGACGTACTTCTGCCCGCGCGGGCGGTTCCCGAACGCGGGCGACTACAAGCCCTGCGATGCGATCCCGAACACGAGCGCGCTCTCGGCGGGGATCGTCACCTCCACCCAAATCGTCCACGTCAACCGATAGACGGACCCTACGCGGGCCGTGAAGGCTCCTTACTTCTTCTCTTTGGTGAGATCGGTGCAGTCGTACACCGGTGTGTCCGCGAGGCACAACAGGATTGCGGACGGTGAGACGCTGCGCGCGTTCGGGTTCTTGTCGTAGAATTCGTCAATCAGGCGCGCGTATTCACCGATCGACTTCTTGAAATGGATCGTCTTGCCGTCGGAGCGGTTGACGTTGTAGCCCGTCTTGACGGCCTCGACCGAAAATGCGGCCAGCGACGTCTTCCCGCTCGAGCTCTCGCGCGACCACAGCAGCGCGTAACCGATGTAGTCCGATGCCGGCGCCGCGAGGGGAGCGAGCACCGCGACGAGCGCCAGCAGCGCCGCAAGCCGGCGGGCGGGCTGAAATGAGATCATCGGAACGTCCTCCTTTTCATCACAGATTCGAGCCTCGTACGGTCATAGGCCTTGCGCCGCCCAATCCGTCCATACGCGTTCGCGTTCGATGCGGCGTACGATGTCGCCCGGATTGTGGCCGTCCACCGGGATGCCGATGAACCGCACGGGGCGGTTGTTGTCCTTGAGTATCCGATACATGCGGAACGACTGCGTCACCGGCACGCGCGCGTCGCCTATGTCGCTCATGATCGTTACCGGGCAGGTCACGTCGAGCGCGTACGTGATCGGCGACTGCGCGCGGTAGTCCGCGATGTTGTTCCCCACGTGCGGCGAGCCTTTGAACGAGAACGCGTACTGCACGTTGCCGTCGCTGAGATCGTACTGGTCCACCAAGTCGTTCACGGCTGCGCCGCTGAACGCGCTCTTCCACGGATGGTAGTGCGTCATGAGCCACGACGTCATGTAGCCGCCGTAGCTCCAGCCGCTCACGCCGATGCGCGCCTCGTCGACGTTGCCGCTGCGCAGCACCGCCGTGACGCCGGCCATCACGTCGCGTCCCGGCCCGTCGCCCGCGTCCATGTAGATCGCGCGCTGGTATGCGTTGCCGCCGTTGTCGCTGCCGCGATAGTTCGGCTGGAACACAATGATGCCGCGCGCCGCCATGGACTGCGCCAAGCCGCTGAAGCCGAACGTCGACGCTGCGGTCGGGCCGCCGTGGATCACCAGCGCCAGCGGGTACTTCTTGCCCGGCGTGAAGTCGGGCGGATACGTCAGGATGCCGTTCTGCTTCCAGCCGTCCGGCCCGTTCCACGTGATCTCTTCGCTCCGGCCCAGCTTCAGCGACGCGACGGCGTCGTTGACGTGCGTGAGGCGGCGCGCGGCCGTCCCGGCGCTGGGCGTATAAAAGAGCTCCGACGGCAGCAATGACGACGTCCCCACGAACGCGATCGCGCCGTTCTTGCCGACGGCCGCTTGGAGCCAATAGCCCTGATTCACTTCCGCGCCGCCGGTGTCGACGTGCTGCGACGTGCCGTCGTCGTGCAGCAGCCACATCGATTGATGCGGCCCGTCGTTCGAGCCGACCAACACGGTGCGGTCGTCCACCCAGATCGCGCGCCACGGATTGCGATCGAGCGTCGCGGCGATGTCGCTTCCGCGGCCGCCCGCGAAGGCGCTCAGGAACAATGCGTTGCCGTTGTTTGGATCGTCGCCGCGGCTCGCGAGGTACGCGATACGCTTGCCGTCGGGCGACACGGCGGCGAACGATTCGAACTTGTGGCGGTCGGTCAGCGGGCGCAACGAGCCGCTCGCGACGTCGAGCACGTCGATCTCGCTGAGGTACGCGTCGCCGTCGTGCGTGTTGGGCACGCGCGCGAACGTCAGGTTCTTGCCGTCGGGCGTCCACGACAGCGGCGATGCCGGCGGCGACGGCGGGTACGACGTCGCCGCGCTCCAGGTGCCCGACGTCAGCCGGCGCGCGCCGGTTCCGTCGGCGTTCACCAGCCAGACGTGCGACGGCGGGTCGTTGCTGCGGTTGAGGTAGTCGTCGTTGGTGATCTCGATGAAGTCGCGGCGCTGCGCGATGCGCGCGGGCGGATCGTCCTGCGTGATGTACGCGAGCGCGCGGCCGTCCGGCCTCCACGCGAACTGCTGCACGCCGAACTTCACCTTCGTGATCGCGTGCGGCGCGCCGCCGGCGGCCGGCATCATCTGAATCTGGCGCTGATGCTTCTTGTCGAACGACAAGAACGCGAGCTGCTTACCGTCGGGCGAGTACGCGGGCTGCGCGATCCCCTCCACCTTCGCGGTCAATGCACGAAGCGCGCCGCCGGCGACGTCGACCGTGACGAGCGACGTGTGCGACTTGTCCGCTTTCGTATCTTGAACCGTACGCACGAGCGCGATGCGCGCGCCGTCCGGGGCGAACACAGGCGACGAAAGGCCGACGATGCGCGCTTCGTCGTCCGGCGTGAACGTCGCGGCGGTGGCGGCGGCGCACGGCATCGCGAGTGCTAGCGCGGCGGCGGCGGGAATCAAAAAACGCATGGCAGCGTTTACGGTTCCTTCCAGGAGGTATCCTCGGCGCCGGTGCTCTCTTCTAGGGTGAAGCCGCCTTCCGAGTCGAGGATTCGGACCGCGAAATAGAACGGCTCGCCGCCCACGTCGGCTTGGCAGCGCACCGTCATTCCCGGCTCTACGACGACCGCCGCAACCGCTCCGCAACTGACGCCGACACGGTACGGTATGTGCGTTTCAAGTTGACGGCGCTGAAAATACCGTAGCGCGAACTCGCGCAGCGCAGGGATAACTGCCACGGAACTGTCAACGTCGGTGCGAAGCCCGAGACCTTTTTCGAAATGCACGTCGTACCGCAGCGTGATGTTGGCGACGGCCACGGTGCAGCTTGCGTGCGTTCCTTCATGCAGCGCAACCTTTAGCGGGCAGTGGGCTGCGCCCACCAGCCTGCGGCGCCCGACTTCTCCGCCGTCCGAGCCTGCGGCACTCCCGCGCAGGTATCGTTCGAGCGCAGGCCCTTCGATCGTCACGCTGCCCTCACGCTGAGCGGCGACGGCATCACCCAAAATTCGCGCCGCGCGTGTCGGCACGCCGGCGAGCTCTTCGAAACTGACGGTGCCCCGATCGCCGAGCACCGTAACTTCCAGCCCGCGGCGCATCGCGTCCGGCGCTTCGACGGCACACGAAACCGTCGTTTCATGCTGCAGTACGCGGACAGCGGCGCCGGGGCACCGCACGGAGAATTTCTCGCCGTACATCTGCTCGAGTTCGCGGCCGATCGTGCGCTCGCCGTCGCGCGCGACGAACAGCCCATCGACGGCGGTGAACTCGACACCGCGGCCGCCTCTGCGGACCGCCACGTCGACCCTCAGTTCCTGGCCCTCGATCGGGACAGCGCACGTCGCGCTACGCCCCCGGGTGAAATCGACCAGCGCCGGACACCGCACGCGGCCTACCCGAACGGCGGGGAAGCGCGCCGCGATCATGTCGCCAACCATGAGGTCGGCGTGGCGCGCCAGCGCGTTGCCGTTCACGAAGATCGGTACCGCGTAGTCGCGCAGTGCCCAGAACGCGCCGAAGCAGATGAGAACCCCGGCGAGAACCGCCGCCGCGATGAGCACGGCGCGATCGTTCATGCCCGACGTCAGCTCGTCTCGAGCAATCTGGTCAACTCAGCATCGGCTGCGCGCCGGCCGCTACGGCCCCGGTGTCGGACTCGGCGTGGGTGTCGCCGTAGGCGTCGCAGTCGGCGTCG
>JAXDMA010000112.1:0-9489 GCA_034666305.1 Vulcanimicrobiota bacterium | reverse complement strand
TGAACACGAAGCTGCGCTCGGTGACGCGGTGCGCGTCGGCGCCGGGCGGGGCGCCCTCGGCCGCCAGGAACCGGCGCACGTCGTTGAGGTCGAAGTTGTCGGATACGTCCTCGACGAGGACGATGCGCTGACCCGTGCCGCCGCTCGCGACGGAGTCCGTCATGGAGCGGAAGCGCGACGGCTCGTACCAGTCGCCACGAAAGTACGTGAACGACGGCCGCGTGTCGGCCAGCCGCGGGACCGTCGCGACGACGGCGCCGCGCACGTCGCGCACGCCGCCGACGGGGAGGTTGAGCGGCCCGTCCGGCGCGAGCACCGTGCGGGTTCCGTCGGTCCACTTCTGCCAGCGGGCGCCGAACAGCCGCTCCGCCTGGTCGATCCGGAGCTGCCCGCCCGCGACCAGACCGTCGCTCGCGACGGTGACGTCGGTGCCCCCGGCGGCTTTGAGCATCACGAGGAGCGCGCGCGCGTCGGGTGGCCGCCCGAACCGCTCGACGAACGCGTCGTGGCTCAGCACGTCGCGGTGCGCGGGGTTGGCCGGATCGCTCATGCGGGCCGCAAGCCCGTCGAGGTCGGCTCTGGGCTGGAGCTGGAACGCGAGGTGCAACTGCACGGCGCCGTTCGCCGGGCCCGCTTGCTGCAGCCCAACGAGGGCGCCGAGCGCGACAGGGACGCGCGACGAGGCGGCCCGAGCCGTGCCGGGCGAGGAAGTGAGGAAAACCGCGAGCGCAACGAAACCAATGAGCCGGCGGGAAAGTTTGTTGGTCAACCGCGTCCTTTCCGAGGGAATCCGTACATGGAACGCACCGCGTTCATCCGCAGTCTCATCGCGACCGCCGGCGTCACCCAGCTGGCGCACGTCACGCCCGCCCTGGCGGCGTTCGACGAGCCGGCAGTGGGCCACGAGGTCTTCGCCCAGCTCCGCGAGGACGGCGACCTCCTCTTCGACTCGGTCTACTACGAGCATCTCAACGAGATCGGGTCCGTCGTCGCGGACACCGTACGTTCCCGTTATCCGTATCCGATCCGCTATTACATCGTGCGCGGTGACTCCGCCAACGCGTTCTCGGTGCCCGGCGGCAACATCTACGTCAACGAGCCGCTGCTGCGCATCGCCAAGAACAAGGACGAGCTGGCCGGCGTGCTGGCGCACGAGACGGGCCACATGGTTCTGCACCACGTCGCGCAGCGCATGTCCGCGCTCCAGAAGAAGAGCACGATCGCGTCGATCGGTTCGATCCTCGCGCAGATCCTCGTCGGGCCGCTGGTCGGCGCGGCGGTCGACTACGGGTCGCAGGCAGCGATCGCGGGCACTGACGCCAGCCAGTCGCGGCACATCGAGGCGCAAGCGGACGAAGAAGGCGCGCGCATCATGGCGGCGACCGGCCAGTTTAATCCGTGGGGCATGGTTTGGTTCTTCCAGACGATGAGCGAGACGTACGGACCCGGCCAGAACTCGTGGCTTCGCAGCCACCCGCTCGACACCGCGCGCATCATGGATTTGGAAAACCAATTCAAAGCGAACCCCGCCGTGTTCGGGAAATACGTCGACACCAAGCAGAAGGACGTCGCGTACTGGTAGCG
This sequence comes from Vulcanimicrobiota bacterium, assembly GCA_034666305.1. GTDB lineage: Bacteria > Vulcanimicrobiota > Vulcanimicrobiia > Vulcanimicrobiales > Vulcanimicrobiaceae > Vulcanimicrobium. Next base: position 7,905 of record JAXDMA010000112.1, on the reverse strand, counting down.
CCGCTTTAGGCCGGGTCGCGTCGCGTGCCGAACGCGACGTGCGTCGTACCCGTCACGTCGACCGTGACGCGTAACGAGCCGTTGCCCGGACGCGCCGCGTCGTCCCAGCCCGCGATCGCGCGCTGCAGGCGCGTGACGGCGCCGCGGTCGTCGCCGAAACGCCGTACGACGACGTCGTTCATGCCGCGCGGCGCGAACACGGCGAGCTCGCCGTCACCGGCGATGCCGATCGTCGATGCGAATCCGTCGGGGGTGCCGTTCGCTACGGCGAGATTCGGTACCGCAGTTTCCTCGGCGCCCGGCCCCTGCGCGGTGAGGCGGCAGAAGCCGGCATCGTTGAGCCCCAGCCACAGCGCGAAGCCGCCCCAGACGTCGTCGATGGCGATGCGTCGCACGGGGGCCGTGTCGCGCGGTTTCGCGCGCAATGCGCGCGTGAGCGCATGCACGTCGGCGCTGGAAGCGTAAGCGGTGTGCACGCGCAGCGTCGTGCCGGGTTCGTCCAGCGCGAGCGCCACGGTCTCCGCGTGCGCCGCGTCGCCGCGCAGCATGATGAAGCCCGCATCGACGATCGCGTCGCTCTCCAAACCGCGCGCCGTACGCGCGAACGCGATGACTTTCTGCTGGCCGCGGATCGTCAGCGGTGCGACGAGCCGGCCGCCTTCACGCAGCTGCGCGATCCACGCCGCCGGCAGCGCTTCGACCCCGACCGTCGCGATGATGCGGTCGAACGGAGCCGTGCCGGCATCACCGAGCACGCCGTCCGCGCACAGCGTGCGCACGTGCGCGTAACCCGCGTCGTCGAGGTGGCGGCGCGCGGATGCGACGAGCTCGTCGTCGACGTCGACCGTGACGACCGAACCCGACGGGCCCACGAGCTCCGCCAGCACCGCGGCGTTATATCCGGTGCCGGCACCGATCTCCAGTACGCGCTCGCCGCCGCGCAACGCGAGCATCTCGATCATCTCGGCCATGATCGCCGGCTGCGACGACGAGCTGATCGGAATACCGTCTAGCAGTTTGATCGCGATCGACCGGTCGGCATAGACGTCTTCGGGGGGTACGCCGGGCACGAACACGTGGCGCGGCACGTGCGCGAACGCGACGCCGACGCGCTCCGTGCGCACGGCGCCACGTTCGCGAAGCTGCCGAACGAGCCGGCGGCGCAGGTCGTCGTACGGCGGCGTGGTCACGACGCGCGCACGCCGTCGCTCAGCCGGGGACGCGCAGCACGCGATAGCGCCCGGCGTCGCGCTGCAGGAATCCGGCATCGCTGAGCGCGTCCAGCACCTCCACCGTCGCGGCGCGTTCGTTCTTGTTCGGCATGCCGGCCCATTGGAGCGCGACTTCGTGCGCGTCGAGCACCGCGTCCGCGCGCAGCAGATCGCGCACGAAGCGCTCGCTCAGGCGCACGCGCTCCATGCGGCGCCGCAGCGGCTCCAGCGCCGCGTCGAAGTCGGCGGCGGCCGCGGGATCCGCCGGCCGCGCGACCACGACGGGCGGCTCTTCGGGCGGCGCCGTTTTCGCTGCGGGCGCCGGCGTGCGAGCCGGTTCGCTCAGTGCGGCGTCGATCGCGTCCGCGGCGGTGTCGCGCGCGGCGGTTTGCAGCATTTCGGCGCCGAGCGCGGGCGCCGGCACGACGTTCTGCGTGCCGACGAGCGCGGGATTGCGTTCGATCACGAAGTCGGTCACGCGCGGAAACAATTCGGCGAGCGCGACGATCGCGGTCTGCCACGGCACCGCGTTGAGGATGCGCGGCCGCGTGCGCACGGCGACCAGGATCTTGCGCGCGACGTCTTCCGGCGTGGCCATGATCGAGGCGGGCGCACCCGGCATGCCGGCGCGCGTCATGAATGCGGTGTCGACCACGCCGGGATCGACGTACGTCACCGCGATCCCTTGCGGTTTGAGCTCGCGCCGCAGCACCGACGTGGCCGAGCGCGTCGCAGCCTTCGAAGGTGCGTACGCGCCGAGGCCGCCGACCGGCACGCGCGCGACGCCGCTGCCCACCATGAACACGATGCCCCGCGACTCGCGCAGCAGCGGCAACGCTTCGCGCACGAGCGCGACCGGGCCGATCACGTGCGTGCCGAACTGCGCGCGCAGCGCATCGTCCGATTGCTGCGAGAGGGCGCCGACCGCGACCTGACCCGCGTTGTTCACCAGCACGTCGATCCGCCCGAACTTCTCGCGCGCGAGATCCACGATCGCGACCGCGTTGGCGGGATCGCTGACGTCGTACACGGCGGTCGCGATGCGCCCCTGGTCGCCGCGCACGCGTTCCGCGACGGCGTCGAGCGCGGCGGCGTTGCGCCCGATTGCCACGACGTCGTAACCGGCGCGCGCCGCACGCACCGCCAGCGCGCGTCCGATTCCGGACGAAGCGCCGGTGACGACGATGACGCTCATCCGGGTTTCTGCGATGCGCGTACCATTTCGAGCCATTGCTTCGAACCGTTGTTCAAAAACGTCACGTCGCCGCCGACGCCGACGAAACGGTAGCCGTGCTCGATCATCTGCAGCGCTTGCTGTGCTTCTCGCGCGAGGATCCCGGCAAATTTGCCGGCCGCCTCCGCGGCGCGCGGGACGGCATCGATCAGCTTCATGTACGCCTCGTCCTTGCGCCACACGTCGGGCCACGGCTTGCCGCCCGAGAACGCGAGGTCGTTGGGTCCGACGAACACGCCGTCGATCCCGTCGACCGCGAGGATCTCCGCCACGTTCGCGACGGATTGTTCGGTCTCGACCTGCACGAGCACCAGGATCTCGTCGTTCGCGCGCAGGCTGTACGTGGCGGGATCGGCGTTGAACGCAAGGTTCCCGCGCACGCCGCCGCGGCTGCGCTCGCCCATCGGCGGAAAGCGCGCGTCGCGCACGACGCGCCGCGCGTCGGCGGCGGTGTTGACGACCGGAACCATGATGCCCCACGCGCCCAGGTCCAGGACGCGTTGGATCTGCGAGCTCTCGTTCCACGCGACCCGCACGATCGGAACGCCGTCTTGCGCGCGAACCGCCGTCACCATCGCCGCCGCGTCGGCGAGCGGGATCGGGCCGTGCTCCATGTCGATCAGCAGCCAGTCCCAGCCGTGGCTTGCCAGCAGACCGGCCACGAGCGGCTCGCCTAGGTTCATCCAGGTCCCGACCACGGTCTCACCGGCCTGCAGCCGGCGCTTCAACGTATTTTCTTTCACGCGTCCGCTTACCGCGCGGCGCCGCGACGTTCCTCGATGGATCGTACCCATGCGTCGTACAGGGTTCGCGTGCTGTCGGGCAGCGTGCGGTAATAGTACGTGTCGGCGATGACCGGCGCGTCGTTCGGTGCAAGGACGCTGCGCCGCTCGCGCGCGAATGCCGCGAGCGCCGCGGCGACCGGCTTCTCGGTGCCGTCGGCGCGCACGATGCCGAACGAAAGCTCGTGCGGTGCTTGGTCAAAGGGCGGTTCGCCGCGCAACTCGTCCGCGTAGTCGGCCCAGCACCACCAATACGCACCGAGCCGGCCGTCGGCGTGCAGGCGTTCGAGCACGCTCGAGCAGTAGGCGGCCATCTCGGCTTCCGTCAAACACGCATACGTCGCGAGCACGGGATCGTCGCGGGAGATCGTGGGGTTGGGCGGTTCGTCGGGCAGCGCGACGCGCTCGAACGGCGAGAGCCTGCGCGGCGGGCACGTCGGGTTGCCGAGCTCGCTGAACAGCACCGGTTTGTGCGAAAACGCGGCCGCGAGGTTTGCGAGGAACGGCACGACCTCGGGATCGAGCCGGTTCCGCGAGAAACCGCTGTACACCGGGTAGCCGTGCATCGTCGCAAATGCATACGGCATGCACAGCGAAAGAAAGCGGATGTTGCGGTCGCGCGTGAGATCTTCGCCGTGCGTCCCCGCCGTGACGGGGATCGCGGACGCCGCTTCGAGTGCCGACGTGAGCCGGCGGCTCCACTCCGCCGCTTCGTACTGCGACGCCGGCTCGCGCAGGTTGCTGAACTCGTTGCCCAGATCCCACACGAACACGGCGGGATGCGCGCGCAAGCGTTCGCCGACGGCGCGCGCGAACGCGAGCTGCGCATCGAGCAGCGGGCCGGTATAGAAATCACCGATTCCGTACGGCGACTCGGCTGCGCCGGCAATCGTGCGAAAGCGGCCGTGCGGCGTGCTCGCGTCGAGCGCCCAAGGCGGAACCCAGTTGACGCCGCTCATGTGGCCGGTGAACAGCGTCGGCATCGCGCGCAGGCCGGCTTCGGCCGCGATGTCGGCCACGGCTTCCAAACGCGCGAGCATGTCGGGATCCATCGTGCCGGGGCGCGGCTGAAAATCGTCCCAGCGCAGGAAGAAGCGCACGGCGTCGAGCCCGAGTCCGGCGATGCGCGCGAAATCCTCGCGAATCTCGCCGGCGTCGAAGCGCCGCCACATCGCCATCGCGCTGCGGCGCGGCCAGTAATTGATGCCCACCGAGAACCGCACGGAACGAGGGTACCCACCCAGGCCGCCCCGAACGCCGGAACGCGATGAGCGCTACGCCTCGTGTCGGGATCATCATGGGCTCGAAATCCGATCTGGAGACGATGCGCGCCGCGGCGACGACGCTCGAGGAACTGGGCGTACCGTGTGAGCTGCGCGTGGTCTCGGCGCACCGCACGCCCGACTTGATGTTCCGCTACGCGAGCGAAGCGAAGGCGCGCGGCATCGAGGTCATTATCGCCGGCGCCGGAGGCGCCGCGCACCTGCCCGGCATGGTTGCGACGAAAACGAACTTGCCGGTGATCGGCGTGCCGGTGGAATCGAAGGCGCTCAAAGGCCTGGACTCGCTGCTGTCGATCGCGCAGATGCCGGCGGGCGTCCCGGTCGCGACGATGGCGATCGGCGGCGCCGCGAACGCGGCCCTGTTCGCCGCGCGCATCCTCGCGCTGCACGACGCGGATCTGGCGCGCAAGCTCGACGAACGCGTCGCCGGCATCACGGCGGAAGTCGAAGCGATCGAGCTGTGATCCGCACCATCGGCATTCTTGGGGGCGGGCAGCTTGGGCGCATGCTCACGCTCGAGGCGAAGCGGATGGGCTTTCGCATCGTCACGCTGGAGCCGTTTCCCGATTCGCCGACGGGGCAGATAGCCGACGAGCAGATCGTCGCCGCGTATGACGACTTGCGCGCGATCGGCGAGCTTGGTGCGCGCACCGACGTCGTCACGTACGAGTTCGAGAACATCCCGCTGGAATCGGTGCGCGCGCTCGAAGCGGACCGGCGCATCGTCCATCCCGGATCGAACGCGCTACGCATCACGCAAGAACGCATCCTCGAGAAGACGTTCGTGCGCGAGTGCGGCATCCCGACGGCGGAGTTCGCGCCGGTGCGATCGCGCGCCGAGCTCGATGCGGCGGAAACGTCCATCGGGTATCCCGCCGTTCTGAAAACGACGCTCGGCGGTTACGACGGCAAGGGACAGTGGGTGGTGCGCTCGCGCGAGGATGCCGAGCGCGCGTGGACGGCAGCGAAGGGCCGCGCGCTGATCTGGGAGCGTCTGATCGCGTTCGACCGCGAGCTGTCGATCATTGCCGCGCGCAACGAGCAAGGCGAGATCGTCGCATTTCCTGCGTCGGAGAACCAGCACGACGAAGGCGTGCTGGCGACGACGATCGTGCCGGGGCGAACCGCGCCCGAAATCGCCGCGCGTGCGCGGCGCTACGCGACCACGATCGCCGAGCGGCTGGAGATCGTGGGGACGTTCTGCGTGGAGTTCTTCCAGGCCGGCGACGAGCTGCTCGTCAACGAGATCGCGCCGCGCGTGCACAACAGCGGCCACTACTCGCTCGACGCGACGCAGATCAGCCAGTACGAGATGCACGTGCGCGCGATCTGCGGCCTGCCGCTCGTGGAGCCGCGTCAGTTCCGTCCGGCGGTGATGGTCAACGTCCTGGGCGGCGGCGCGGGCGACACGCTCGCCGGCATCGACGAACTGTTGCGCGAGCGCGACCTCAAGCTGCACGTCTACGGCAAGGCGCACGCCGCGCTGCGCCGCAAGATGGCGCACTTCACGGTGCTCGGCGACACCGTCGACGACGCGCTCGCCAAGGCCGAACGCGGGCGCGGCGTCCTGCACTGGATCGACGACCGCGCGGCGGCGCTCCGATGAACGACTCCACAGAGCCGCGCGTGCGCGAGCCGAAGACGTTCCGGCTCGACCTGGTCATCGCGATCTGCGCGCTGTTCGTGAGCTCGCTGGCGACGGCGGCGTCGTGGTGGCAATCGCGAGTCGTCGCGCAGCAGCTCTCGTCGCAAGTCTGGCCCTATTTGTCCGTGCAAACGTCGTACGACAGCTCGTCGGTCGCGCTGACCATCGCCAACGAAGGCCTCGGGCCGGCGCGCGTCCGGTCGGTCGTGCTCTCGCTCGACGGTACGCCGCGGCAAACGCTGACGGACGTGCTCGACGTTCTCGCCCCGGCGAAACACCGCAATTTGCGCGGTCAGTTCACCGACATCGAGCGCGGAAGCGTCATCCGCGTCGGCGGAACGGTCACGCTGTTCCGGATCGGGGATCGCGCCGCGATGGCGGCGCTCTTGCGGAATTACCAGCGGATGGACCTGGCGGTCTGTTATTGCCCGATCATCCCCGGCGAGTGCTGGATCGTGCAGAAACGCGGGCGCGACGCGGGCGACGGCGACCCCCGCACGGTCGCTGAGTGCCCGGACGAACGCCGATTCATGTACCGGTCAGGCGTGGCGCCGTAAAGCCTTCGTGCCGGCGCGAGGAGCGGGGGCTGCAGCGGCGGAAGCGCCCACAGATGCGCACGCTGTTGGCCATTTTGGCGCTCACGTTGCTTGCCGGTTCCTTCGGGCCCGCCTCCGCGGCGCCGGCCGCCTTCGCGGACGGGATCTGCCCCGAGGCGACGCAATACGTGCTCGGCGTCGGCAAGCTGGGCAAAGACGATCCGCCGCAGCGAATCTACGACGCCGCGCAGGCCGCGGTCGAGGCGTATCAGCGGTGCGCGAAGGTAAAACTGGCAAACGGACAGACCGACCAAATGCATTACGCCAACACGCGTGGATCGAGCTTCGCCGTGTTGGCTGCACGCACGCTGGTCGCGCTGAACCGGCTCGAGGATGCGCGCGGCGAGCTTCAGCAATGGCGCGCGCTCGCGCAGCAGGTCGTCGATTGGCGAAGCGGGGCAGTCTTATCTGGTCAGGCCCATGCGCCGAATCCGAACTACGAGATTCAAGAGGACGTCGCCAGCGCGACGCGCGGCGATCATCGGACTTCACGGTATAGCGATTCCGCCAAAGAGATCGTCGTCGCGATCGACGCGGAGCTCGCGCGAATCGATGGGGCTTTGCGCGAGCGGCCGCGATCGCAAGGCCGGGACGCTCCGGCGCCCGCTCCGACCGCGCACCCGTAGCGCCGGCCTAGCCGCCGAACGGGCGGATGTCCATGGCGTGCGCCGGTTTGGGCGGGATATCGGTGAACGCCATCGGGCGGTCCCACCAATCGTGGCTGCGCCAGCGCAGCTGTTCGGCCGTCGGCGGGGGCGGGACGCGTAGCCGCAATGCTTCCGCATAGGCGTCAACGTAGCGGTCGACCATGCGCTCGACCGAGAACGTCGCCTCCACGTGCGCGCGGCATGAAGGCCGCGCGAGCGCTGCGAGTCGCGGCACGTGCGCGACCGCATCGTCAACGTCGTCGCAGAGATAGCCCGTCACGCCGTCGATGACGATCTCGGGGATGGACCCCATCCGCGCGCCGAGCACGGGCGTGCCGCAGGCCATCGCTTCGATCAGCGTCAGCCCGAAGCGCTCCGGCCGCGTCGTCATGTGCACGAGCGCCAGCGCACCGCCGACCAGCTCGTCTCGCGCCCGTCCGCTGACGTGGCCGAGAAATTGCACGGCGTCGCCGTCGACGTGCGGTTCGATCAGCTCGCGAAAATACG
>JAXDMA010000111.1:0-8368 GCA_034666305.1 Vulcanimicrobiota bacterium | reverse complement strand
CCGGCGTGATCGTGCCCAAGAACAAGCGCCGTACCGAAGGCGAGTACTTCGAAATCGCGGCGACGGTCGGCGGCGAGTACGCCGCGCAATCGTGCGCGGATCCGGACAACGCGGCCGCCGAGAAGGTCATCACGTCCGAGAAGGTCGGCCCGCGCGAAGGCTACACGGTCGTTTCGACCAAATAGCCACCGGCTGGCTCCCAAGGGTGGCGGTCGTGCGAACGGCCGCCGCCTTTTTAACCTAATTTCTTAAAACCTTAGTTGACAGCGGCCGGGGCGCATGATAGCGTCGTTCCATGCCCCGCAAGAAGTCGCCGACCCTCACGGAGGCGGAATATCGCCTCATGCTCGTCCTGTGGGACCGCGGGGAGTCGAGCGTCGCCGACGTTGTCGACGCGATCGGTGACCCGCCGCTCGCCTACAACACCGTCCTCACCACCATGCGGATCCTCGAGCAAAAAGGCTACGTTCGCCATAAAGCCGTCGGCCGCGCGTTCATCTATAAAACGGTGGTCGCACGCGACGAAGCGCAACGCAGCGTCGTAACGCACGTCCTGTCCCGCTTCTTCGACGGCTCGCCGCGCGAGCTCGTGTTGAACCTGCTCGAATCAGAAGCGGTCGACGCCGACGAGCTGGATCGCCTGCGCGAGCTGCTCGACAAGGCCAAAGGACAGCAGTAATGGTCGAGGCGGTCGTCGGCGTTGCGCTCCGCGCGATCCTCGCGAGCGTTCTCCTCGGCGGCGTCCTCGCCGCACTCGTCCTCGTTGCAACAAAAACTCTGTCGCTCACCGCGGCCACGCGCCACGCGCTGTGGACCACCGCGCTGATCGCGACCGCGCTGATGCCGCTCGCCGGCGTCGGCACGTCGATCGCACGAACCACCGCAGCCGCCGCGCCGGCAGCAACGTCCACGGCGCACGTCGTGTCCGGCGATGCTTCCGAGGCGCTCCTTTCGCGCTTCGAGACGTTCGCCGTCATAGGCAACACGGGCACGCCGAAGGTCACGACCGCGCAGCCCGCGCCGTCGTTTGCGGAGCGCCTGCGCATCGCCGACCGGCTCGCATTCGCCGCGTGGACGCCGCGCGTATCGCGCGTCATCGCCTTGAGCGTCGCCGCCATCTGGGCGCTCGGCGCGCTCATCGGCTTGATCGGGCTTGCGGCGAGCGTCGCGCGCGTGCGCGGTTTGAAGCGCCGTTCGAGCCCGCTCGACGGCACGCTCGCCGACGAGCTGCCGTGGCTCACCGAAATCGGTCCGGGACGCGAAATCTACCTCCGGCTTTCGTACGAGACGGAGACGCCCGTCGCGATCGGCTTCCGCCGGCCGGTCATCCTCATCCCCACCGAGCTTGCGACCGCCGACGGCCTGGCCGCGATCGAGTCGCTCATCCTGCACGAGCACGCCCACTTGCGCCGTAACGACGACTGGACGAACCTGCTGCAGCGTACGATCGAGCGCGTGTTCTGGTTCAACCCGATCGTGTGGTTCGTCGGGCGCCGCATCGCCCTCGAGCGCGAGATCGCGTCGGACGACGCGGTCGTGGAGAAGACCGGCGAAGCGCACGCGTACGCGACGTCGCTATGGAAGCTCGTCCGCGAAATGCGCATGCCCGAGCACGCCGTGGTCGCACCGGGCGCACTGCTCACGCGCAAGCAAATCACCGTGCGCATCGAGCAGCTGCTCGACAAGAAACGCGCGCGGCTTCATCGCTCGCCCGCCGCGGCGCTCGGCGTCGCCTTCGCCGGCGTGCTGTCCGTCGCGTTCGTCGCGACGAGCGCACCGGCCGTCGAGCTACCCGCCGCATCCGCGAACGTGGCGACGGCCGCCACGACACCGTCGCACGCGCAGGCCCGGCATCGCCCCACCGCCGCGGTGCACAGTACGGCCCCCGCGAAGCGCGTCTGGGCGGCTGCACCTTCGACCGCCGCACGGCTCGCACGAAACACCGTTCCGGCGCACAAGACCGGTTCGATCGACGCGCCCACGAAGGCGATGCAGGCGCAGCTCAAACTGCTGCGCGCCCAGCTCGCCGCGGCCAAGGCGCGATCGGCCACGGTTCACCAGAAGATGATCCGCATCGTCGAACGCGGACCGGACGCGGCATTGCCCGCACCGCCGGCGGCGGCGTTGCGCGACGTGCCGGCCCCGGCGGCCCCTCCCGCCGCCGTTCCGCCGCTCGCACCGCTGCCCGTCATCGCGGTACCCGCGCCCGCGCCCGCGCGCGTGCGCTACGACGTCGACATCGAACGCACGATCAACGCCGCGATGGCGCAGATCCCGCGCGAGATCGAGGCTGGGGTCAGCAGCGGCGCCGCGCGGCACTCGCGGTTCTTCGACGGGATGAAGCTGACGCGGGAGATGGTCGCTTCGTGCGTGGCGTGCTCCTTCCGCAACGCCGACGCACGCGGGCTCGATTTGCACGACCTCAAGCTCAACGCGGATAATTTCAGCGGCGCCGACATGCGCGGCGCGAACCTGAACGGCGCGAAGCTCGCCGGCGTCTCGCTGGCGAGTGCCAACCTCACGAACGCCGATCTGCGCGGCGCGATCCTCACGGCCGTCGAACTGCGCGGCGCCAACTTCGAGGGCGCACAGCTCGAAGGCGTCCACCTGATGGGCGTCTCGGTTCGCCGCCTCAACCTGCACGGCACGTCGCTTCGCAGCGTAGTCGCAAACTGCATCGGATGCGATTTCGGCGGGCTCGATCTGCACGGCCAGGATCTCCACGGTCTGACGCTGACCGGGGCGGATTTCAACCATACGGATCTCCACGACGCCAATCTGAGCGGCGTGCATTTTTTCAAGGTCGACCTCTCGCACGCCAACCTCAGCGGCGCCGATCTGACCAACGCGCACCTCGAAACGTGCAATCTGGATAGCACCGATCTGCGCGGCGCGCGCACGAGCGGGATGACGACGCACACGAGCGGACAAGACGGCTGATGCCGGCCGCTCTTTCTTTTGCCCGTATCTCCTAATTCGATAGTTACAAGGAGGCCACCCGTGATCCGCCACCTCACCCTCGCCGCACTCGCGCTGGTGCTCGCCGCACCGCCGGCGCCCGCCGCCGCGGCCCAAGACGAGCTCGTCCGGCAATTGATCGACTCGTGCGTCGGGTGCCGGTTCCCCAAGGACCTGCACGGACGCGACCTGCACGGCTTGCGCTTCGTCGGCGCGGACCTGCGCGAAGTCGACTTCTCGCACGCGAATTTGAGCGGCGCGCAATTCACCGGCGCGAACCTTTCCGGAGCACGCTTCGATGACGCCGATCTGCGGAACGCGCGGTTCGTCGGGGTCGAGTTCCGCGGCACGTCGTTCACGCGCGCGAAGCTCGACGGCATCACGATGCGCGGCGTTCGGCTCGGGGCCGGCAGCATCATAGGCGCCGACTACAAGCGCTTTCTGCGCGACTGCGGAGGTTGCGACGTGGCCGATTCCGGCTCCATGCGCTATCGCGTTCCGGGCATGCTCGTGATCCCGCGCATTCCGCGGATACCGCGCATCGCGGCGATGCCGCCGGAGGTCGAACGCAGCCTGCGCGAGCTCGAGCGCACGATGCGCGAGCACCCGCCCGCGATGTCGCCGGAAGTCGAACGTCAGTTGCGCGACGTCGAGCGGCAGCTGCGCGAGCATCCGCCGATGATCCCGCGCGACCTCATCGAGCGCAGCATGCGGTGGACCCAGCCCGCCGTCCCGCCGTTGCCGACGCTGCCGCCGCTCGCACCGTTGCCGCCCGCGCCGCCCGTGCCGGCCGTGCCGCAAGCGCCCGCCGCGCCGCCCGCACCGCCGGCCTGAGGCCGGCCGTCAGCGGTGCCGAATGGTCCCGAGGAGACGAACGACCGCGTCGGCCGCCGGCGCGACGCGGTCGGCGCGCGTACCGTTGAGCGCGATCAGCGACGCGACGCGCGCCCGTTGTGAGGAAAACCGCGGCAGCCACGTGTCGCGCGGGTAGCGCGCGCGCCAGTCGCGCATCGCGTCATCGACCAGCGCGAGCTTGCCGGACATCGCCGCGACGTTGCGGTCGCCGCTGGAGGCGCGGCGTTCGAGCGTGTTGAGCTCGTTGCGAATGCCGAGCACGCTCATGCGCAACTGGCCGAAATACTCGTCGGCCGGGGCGAGGTCGCGCATCGTAGCCGCGTATGCCGGTGTCACGGCGCACGCGATCGTGAGCATTACCGTCGCCGCGAGCGCGACGAGCTTAGTCACGTGAGAGTTGAGCATACTCCGACTCCGGATACGTCGCGATCAGCCAGTCGAGGGTGTCGTTCTTGCGGACGCGCGCATCGTCAAATCCCAGCTTTCCATAAAGCTGGGCCAGCGTGTAAGCGTATTTCGGGATCCAGGGGTCGCGCGGGAAGTGCTTCTGCCAGTCGTGCAGCGCATCCTCGACGAGCACCGCTTTATCGTAGATGTGCTCCGCGTCTTCGGGATGGACATCCGCGCGGATGGCGAGGTCCTTGAGCGAGTTGCGCACGCCGAGAATGCTCATCTTCAACCGCCCGAAATAGCGGTCGGCGGGCGCGAGGTTCGCCGACGGCTCGGCGAGCGCGGGGGCGGTGAACGGAATGGCCAACAGCAATGCCAAGAAAATCCGTCGCATGAGTGCACGTCCTTGTCGAGGAGGAACCGAAGCGCGACGTGCCCGCCCTTGGCTTAGCCGCGTACTCACTCCATCGGACGCGCCCCGCGCGAGTTAAGCCGCTCGCCCAGCTTGCACGCTCAGCGGCAAGCAAGCTGTGACCGCGATTACTCCGGATCGCTGAACAAAAAGGCCAGGTCGTCTCGGGTCAACGTCTTGGCGACCGCGCTGTCGGCCTTGACGACGGCGCGAGAGAGCGCGGTCTTGCGCTCGGCGAGCGCGCGAATCTTCTCCTCGACGGAGCCCGCGGTCACCATGCGGTACGCCGTGACCGGCCGCGTCTGACCGATCCGGTGCGTGCGGTCGATCGCCTGACGCTCGACCGCCGGATTCCACCACGGATCGTACAGAATGACGTAGTCCGCCGCCGTCAGCGTGAGCCCGACGCCGCCCGCCTTGAGCGAGCACAAGAACACCGGCGGCCCGTCGTCGCTCATGAAGCGATCGACTTCCGTCTGGCGGTCGCGATCCTTGGTCGAACCATCGAGATAGCCGTAGACGATGTTGCGGCGGTCGAGCGCCGTGCGCATGATCTTGAGCATCGACGCGAACGCGCTGAACACGAGCACTTTGTGGCCACCGTCGAGTACTTCTTCGACGGTCTCCACGAACGCGTCGAACTTGCCGCTGGCATCGGGATCGTCGAGGTACTCCGGCACGAGCAGTCCGGGATGCGCGCACACTTGGCGGAGCCGCGTGAGCGCCGCGAGCACGTGAATGGTGGTCGCTTCCGCACCGTCCTCGTCGAACTTCGCGAGCACGTCACGGCGCGCGGCTTCCGCGATACCGCGGTACAGCCGGCGCTGCAGCGGCGTGAGCTCGCACTCGATCACCGCTTCGGTGCGTTCCGGCAGCTCTTTGGCGACGTCTTCCTTCGTGCGGCGCAAAACGAACGGTTCGAGGCGCGAGCGCAGCGATGCGGCCGCCGCTTCGTCGCCGTCGGCGATCGGCAGTTCGAAGCGCCGCCGGAACGACGCTTCGGAACCCAGCAGCCCGGGCTCGACGAAACCGAAGATCGCCCAGAGATCGCGCAGCGAGTTCTCGACGGGCGTTCCGGTCAGCGCGAGCCGGTGATCGGCCTGCAGCCCCCGCACGACCTTCGCGATCTGCGAGCCGGGGTTCTTCGTGTTCTGCGCCTCGTCGAGCACGAGCGTGCGAAACCGAAACCGTTCGAGCTGCTGCGCGTCGAGCCGCGCGAGCGCATACGAAGTAACGACGACGTCGTACTCGTGAATCGACTCGTACTTCGCAGCGCGGTCGCTCCCAGACTGCAAACGCATCGTCCGCAAGCTAGGCGCGAACTTCTTGATCTCGTTTTCCCAAGTATGGGTTACCGAGGTCGGCGCGATGACGAGGACGGGAACTTCACCCTCGGTCTCCTTACGCTTGAGAATGTGCGCGATGACCTGAACGGTGTTGTGCGTTACGATGAAGTCTTCGAGAACGAACAGCTTGTCGGGCGCATCGACGGCGATGCACATCATCTCGCAATCCTGCTCGTACTCGACGCCGACGATGGCCCGCGTCGGAAGATATTTCGTCCGCGGAGTATACCTCGCCATCTTGCGGTCAAGCCGGAACGGCGCATATTCAGGCGGCAACGAAATCCCTACTCGGTATGCCGGCTTCCCGATTCGGCGTTCGCCTTTATACGTGTACTTCGGCTTCGCTTTGTATCGCATGCGAGCAGCGCCGCCAAGTGACCGCGCGAGGAACGCAACATCTTGTGCGAGCTGATCGGACACAGTAGTGAATTCGACGTTGCCGTTTCTCGGATCCACTGTGCCGTCTGTGTCTAATAACCCTTGCAGCAGTGAAAGGCGATCGGACAGCGGTGCGGTCTTGTATATCGATGGCACGAATTTCATTGATGAGCTGCAGCCTAGTAGACCGAGTTCCTCGACTGCCGTCACAACTGCGTTTGGCTCGGTCGTAGTTCGGCGAATCGAGTAATCATAGCGCTGCGCTACTCCGAAATCCGTCCCGGTCGGCAACAATTCGCGACACTGATTTAGGATATCCTCGTCAGCCGTCGTGAATTTGAGCTGTCGCGATCGAAGACAACCGTCTCCGAGCAAACAACCAAGAAGGTACGCGTCCAGCGGCAGATTCGGCTGCTGTCCAAAATGCATTGGGTCCGCGATCGGAATGTAGTGGCGTGCGTTACCAGCTGCATCGTGAAGTCGCACGCGAATCTCGTTCGTGGTCAAAACGCGATAAGGAAGACCGCGCTTTTTCCGTACGGCGGAGTTCACTGCCCAAAGATGATCGTCCGAACACAGTGTCGACGCTCCATCACTAAACGTGATGCGGTACGCTGGCAGCATACCTTGCGGATAGACGCCGATCACCTTGTGCGGCAAGCCGTCACGCCCCATTACTTCGTCGCCGACCTGAAGATCGCCGAACCTACGTATACCACTCGGTGTGGTGACACGCATGTGCGTGGCCACGCTCTTTCCCACGCCCATGTCGTCAGCTAAAATCCCGCCGAAACGGAACGACGACAAGTACGACAAGAAATCCAAACCTCGCCGCTGATAGTCGCGCAGCACGTGTTCCAAAACGTCCGGCGGCTGCACTTCGTCGATGCCGCTGAAGTTGCGCAGCCGTTCGCGAATTTTTTCGACTTCTTCGGGCAGTGCGACTTCGCCGAATGCTTCGTGCAGCTCGTCGCGCATCGCGACGAGCGATGCGAGGCCCGTGCGCCGGCGATCGGTGAGCTCTGAGAGCAAGTTCTGGCGCGAACGCAGGTCGCTGACGTCGACGAGCTTGCCGCGGACTTCCGCGTAACGGCCTTTCGCGCCGAGCAGCGCGCGCAGTTCGTCGCGCGTGAGCGGCTCGCCGCCGCCGACGAACACCGCGACGTCGAGCTCGAACCAGTCGCCTTGCTCCGCGGCGGTCGCGCTGACGGACACGTCGACTTTGCCGTCGCCCGCCAGCGCGGCGAGCGATTCGTCGAGCCGAATTTCGACGTCGTCCCAGGCCGGCCACGTCGTGCGCACGGTCTCCGCCGCGCGATCCGCGTCGTGCAGTGCGAACGCGTCGCCGCCGCGCGGCACGAACCCGGCTTCGAGGAACCGGCGCGCGAAGCCGCGCGCGATCTCGGGCGCCCAGCGCACGAAACGGCCGGCGCTGGCGGTCACCGCGCCGTGCGGGCTGAACGGTGCGTACGCGCCGGTTGCGCGGTCGACGAAAGCCAGCCGGGCGAGCAATGCGCCGTCGCGCCACGCGGCGCGGACGACGAGCGCCGCGCTCTCCGCATCGACGACGCTGAGCTCTTTGCGCTGCTCGGCGGTCAGGAACGGGGCGACGCGCGCGATCGCGCGCACCGACGGCGCGGCGTCTTCTTCGACGGGCGCATCGAGCGCGGCACGGGCTGCGACGATCACCTTGCGCGGGTCGAACGATCCGTCCAGCAGATACGCGGTGCGTTCGGCGACGAGCCACGCCGGCGGCCCGTCCACCACGGCCGCGTCGGCCGGCGAGATGCGCCGTCCGTCGAGCGCTTCGAGGACCGGGACGAATTGCGCGCCGGCGCGGACCGCGCGCAAGCGCACGCCGCGCGTCTCGACGGCGAACGGCGCCAGCTCGGACGGATGCCGGTTCTCGCCCGGTGCGTCGTCGAACCGCAGCCTCGGGTGCCGCGCCAGGCGAAACAGGGCGCGCGCCAGGGCTTTTGACGACGCGCGCGCGCCGAACGCTTCCTGGACCGCGTCGTCGCGGAGCATC
>JAXDMA010000110.1:0-12659 GCA_034666305.1 Vulcanimicrobiota bacterium | reverse complement strand
CGGTCGCCTGCGGCAGAAAGCGCAGCACGCCTTCGAGGAAATAGCAGAGGCCCGCTCCGCCCGAATCGACGACCCCGGCTTCCTTGAGCGCCGGAAGCTGCTCGGGCGTACGGTCGAGCGCGTCGTTTGCCGCGCGGACTACCGCGTTGGCGAGCCGGTAGAAGTCGGGCTCTCGCACGGCCAGCCGGTACGCCTCGTCGGCGGCGGCCGTCGCGACGGAGAGGATCGTCCCTTCGACCGGCTTGGTGAGCGCGGCGCGCGCGGCCGCGGCCGCCTCGCGCATGCCCAGCGACAGCTGGAAGGTGTCGATGCTGTCGCGGTGCCGCACGCTATGGGCAAAGCCGCGCAGCATCTGCGAGAGGATCACGCCGCTGTTGCCGCGCGCCCCCAGCAGGGAGCCTCGAGCCGCCGCGCCGGCCACCACGGAGAGCGGCTGATCGCAAACCTTGCGGGCCTCGCGCAGCGCGGCCTTGGCAGTCAGGAACATGTTCGAACCGGTATCGCCGTCGGGGACGGGAAACACGTTGAGGTCGTTTAGGACCCCTCGGTACTTCCGTAAAAAGTAGGTGCCGGCGGCGAGGAACTTCTCGAATGCGCGCCCGTCGAGGTGGGTGACTGCCATGGAGCGCTCCTCGCGTTCCCGAGACATTCGGCCTTGTCCCGCAGGGTCGGATTCTGGTACACTCCCTCTGTTATGGCCAAACGATGTGATGTGTGCGGCAAGGGTCCCATGGCCGGGAACAACGTCAGCCACGCGATGAACAAGACCAAGCGGCGCTGGCTGCCCAACCTTCAGGCCGTCAAGGTCGACGACCGCGGCACCCACAAGACGGCCCGGGTCTGCACCAACTGCCTGCGGAGCAAGCGCGTCAAGCGCGTCGGCGCAGCCTGACGTTTACCGGCGGAGGTGATCCCAGCCGCCGGACCTGACGGCGGTCCCGTCCGCGAGGCGCACGCCGGAGCCGGCCGTGACCGAGCCGACCCGAACCAGCTCGCGCCCCGTGTGCGCACGAAATCGCGCGGCGAGGTAGCCGAACGCGCGTTTTTCGACCGCGACCAGCAGCTCGAAGTCCTCGCCCCCGTCGAGCCCCCAGCGCTCCGCGTCGTCCCCGGTGCGTGCCGCGACGCGCCGGGCGGCGTCGTGCACGGGCACCGTGTCGATGATCGCTCCGACCCCCGACGCGGCGCAGAGGCGCCCGAGGTCGGTCGAGAGGCCGTCCGAGGTGTCCATCATCGCCCGCACGTGGCGTGATCCGGCCAGCCACCGCCCCTCGCGCAGCCGCGGCTCCGGCGTGCGGTAGGCCGCCAGCGCCTCAGCGAGCTCCGGCTCGGCCGCGAGCTCCGGCCGGCCGGCGGCGATCAGCAAGCCGGCAGCGCTAGCACCGAGCCGGCCCGTGACCGCGACGACGTCGCCGGGGCGCGCTCCGGCGCGCGTCTTGAGGTTCGAGGCCCGCACCTCGCCGACGACCGTGATCGCGAAGACGATCGCGGGCGCGCGTGTGAGATCGCCGCCGCCAATTGCGCAGCGCGCGCGTTCGGCCAGCGCCGCGATGCCGTCGTAGGCCTCCAGCAGCCACGCGGTTTCGGTCTCGGGCGGGAAGCCGAGGGCGACGGTCGCGAGCACCGGGCGCGCGCCCATCGCCGCGACGTCGGACAGGTTTGCCGCGAGCGCGCGATGGCCGGCGTCGCGCGCGCTCATCGCGTCGCGCGTGAAGTGCACGCCTTCGACGAGCGCATCGGTCGTGATCACCGCGCGGTTGCCGTGCGACGGCTGCCACACCGCCGCGTCGTCGCCGATTCCGACCAGCAGTCGTTCGCCGGGCACGCCGTGCAGTCGCTCCCGTATCGCCGCGACGAGCGCGTCCTCCGACCGGCCGGCGTCGCCGCTCATCTCAGATCCAATGCTGATTCCAGATGCGCGCGTTGAACGCGTCCGTCGTGATCGGCCAGCCGGACACGAGCGGGAAGAAATACACGAACGCGGCCACGACCGCGACGGCGTAGGCCGCGACGGCGTAGCGTCCGCGCATGTCGCCCCGTTCGCGGCCGATGTTCCAGAGGTGCTGCAGTACGACGGTGTTCGCGAGGATGATGATCGCGAGGTTCGGATAGAAATGGTATTCGAACGCGAGCCGCGGCGAGCGGATCCACGGCAGCCACTGGAAGAAGTACGCGACGACGAGCAGCGCGTAGCCCTTGTTGCGCTCGCGCCACGCAAGCCACGCGAGCGCCGGTATGCTCGCGAGCCCGGACCACCAGACGAGCGGGTTCGGTATGGCGCGAATCGTCGACGTGCAGCATTCGCCGTGCGCCGTCATGACGTGCGTATAGTTCGCGTAGTAGAGGATGGGTTTGTCGAGGAGCGGCCACTGCCACCACTGCGATGCGTACGGGTGCGTCGCCTGGAGGTGCGCATGGTATCCATACATCTGCTGCTGCATCCCGATCACGTCCACGAACCCGTGCCCGAGCGCGAAATACGGAATGTAGGACGCCATATAGACGGCGCCGCCCGCGACGACGATCGCCGCGGCGACGACGTCGACCGGCGCGCCGAACGGGTTGCCGAAGAGCGCCGGCCGGCGGAACCAGCGCTGTGCGCCGACGGCGGCGGCGACCGCCCATACGACGGCGATGTCGAACAGGCCGTTCCATTTCGAGTCCGCGAGCAGCGCCGCGCTGAGCGCGAGCGCGATCCACCACACGCGCGCGTCACGCGCGCGTACGGGCGTGTCGTCGACGGTCGCCGTCCCGTCGGGGCGGTATGTCGCGGTCGCAACCGGCGTCGCATAGGTCAGCGTTCCGTCGCCGCCGACGGTACGCAGCAGGTCCCCGTCCTTGGTGCGCGACGGTTTCGCGCGCGCGTTCAGCGGGATTTCATCGTCGTTCGGCGTCACGATCCGCGGCGGCACGGCGAGGACGCGCGTGCCGTCGGGATACGAGGTCTCGATGTCGCCGGAGAAGCGCGGTGCGACCAGCACGCGCCCGATCAGCCAGAACAGCACGATCACCCACACCGCGAGCACCGCGCGCGCAGCGCCGACGATGTCTTCCCCATTCCTGATCGGCCCGAGCTGCGGGGCGACGAACCATGCGCCGGCCGCGGCGACCACGCCGAGCGCCATCGTCGCGCCGAACGCGACCGCTCCGGCTCGCGCGCGCAACGGCACGCGCCGCGCGATCTGGGTGCCCACCCAGAGCCGGTAGAACGCGTAGAGCGTCAGCAGCGAGAAGAACGCGACGGTGATCTCGGGCGTCGCGATGCGCGACTGCACGTAGTGAAAACCGTCCAGCGCGAGCATCATCGCGGCCAGCGACGCGAACAGCGTCGACGCCGTGAGGCGCTTCGCGAACACGTAGATCAAGCCGACCGTGAGCGCGCCGACCACGACGTTGCCGAACCGCCAGCCGATCGCGGTGTCGCCCAGCCCGTGCAGGCCGCCGAAGAGCAGCATCGACGAGGTGATCAGCAGCTTCGTCAGCGGCGGATGCGTGAACTCGAACGACCATAGCCCGTGGACGTCCGCGTGCCGCAGATACTCCTCGCCGGCGCGGGCGTAGTAGATCTCGTCGAAGATCTTCTCCGCCGGGAAGTTCAGCCGCACCACGCACAGCACGAACGAACCCAGCGTGAAGAGGCCCGCGAACAGCCAATCGCGGCGCGTCATGCCGGCGAGTCCTTCGCGCGGGTCGAACCACGTTCGCGCTTTTCTTGCGAGCACGGTGAGACCGCTGAACACGGACTCCTTGCGCGAGGACTCTTCGGGCAGATCCGGCGCGCCCAAATAGCGATAGCCGAGCCAGAAGAACAGCGCCACGTTCGCCAGGGCGGCGGGATGTGAGATCCACGGCCACAAATCCGTCGCATCGACGCCTACGGTGTGCGCCTCCATCACCGTCTGGTACGCGAGCGAGTAGGCCAGATTCAAATAGGTCGTCACGCTCAGCAGCAGGGTCGCCCACGCGCCGGACCTGCCGAACGCGATCAACGGCACGGCCAGCAAGAACGCGCCGTAGACGTAGCGTTCGTGCATGCGCGTCGCGAGCACGAAGAACGCGAGCGCGCACAGCATCGCGCCTTCCAGCAGCGCGCGGTCGTCGCGCCGCTGCAGGTAGCGCCCGACGATCAGCGCGGTCGCGGCGAGAACGAGCGCCACGCCCCACGTCGCGAGCGAACCCGCGTGGATGCCGAAGATCGTCAACGGCACCGTGTCCGATTGCCAGAACGGCTGGCGCAGCGCGTAGAGATTGAACGCGTTCACCGAATTGAACGGATAGATGCCGCTGCCGTACGCATACCGCCCGAACAGCCAGCCGATGACGTTGGAGCTCGGATGGAACAAGAGCCCGACCGCGACCGCCAGCGCCAGCGCGGCGCCGATCCCCGCCGCCGTCCCGGCGAGCCGGCGCGCGCGCACCGCCGCGTCGCTCGTGGCGAACGGATATGCCAAAAAGAGCAGCACGAGGATGGCCGCGGGCGGCTTGATGAGAATGGAAAACGCGAGCGCCGTCCATGCCCACGCCAGCCGCGCGATCGTTTTGTCCGGCGCGTCGCCCGCGCGCAGCACGCACCACACGGCGATGAGTGCGAAGCCCCATGACACCGAGTCGACTTGGCCCCAATACGCCGACACGTAGATCGCGACCGGGTTGAGCGCGAGCGCCGCCGCAGCCGCGAGCGCCACCCCTTGCGACGCGTACCGCCGCGCGATCGAGTACACGACCCAGGCATTGATCAAGTCCATCACGATCGCGGGCAGCTTGACGAGCGCGCGCAACAGCAACCCGCCGCCGCCCCCGAGCATGGCGTCGAGCTTCGCGACGCCCCACAGGATCACGAAATACCCTGGCGGGTATTCGGAGAACGTCACCTTTGCGAAGAACTGCCACGGCGGGTTGTCGCGCAGCGTCAGCGTCCACGACTCGAAGGCCGCGACGTCGTTGTGAAATCCGCTACCGGCGATGAACAGCAGGCGCAGGACGAGACCGGCGCCGAGGAGCGCCGCGAGCGGCGCCGGGATTCGAGCGGTCAACGGGCGGAAATCTGCGCCGCGTCAACGCGGCGCCGGAGCTCGCGTAACGCTTCCGGCGGGTCGTCCGCACCGAACACCGAGTTTCCCGCCACCAGCACGTTCGCGCCGGCGCGCACCGCGCGCTCCGCGTTCTCCATCCCGATCCCGCCGTCGACTTCGATCTCGCACGCCGGGTTACGCGCGTCGAGCAGCGCGCGCACCTCCGCGACTTTCGCGAGCGCGCGCTCGATAAAGGTCTGGCCGCCGAAGCCGGGGTTCACGCTCATCACCAGCACGCGGTCGATCTCTTCGACGAGGTCGACCAGCAAGGCCGCCGGCGTGCCGGGGTTGATCGCGATGCCCGCCTTGGCGCCGATCTCGCGCACGTGACGCAACAGCCGGTGCTGGTGCGGCGTCGCCTCGTAATGGAACGTGATCGCGTCGGCGCCTGCTTCGCGGAACGCGTCGACGTACTTTTCCGGCTCGACGATCATGAGGTGACAATCGAACGGTAACCGGGTGAGCTTGCGCAGGTCCTTGACGATCTTCATGCCCCAGGTGAAGTTCGGGACGAAGACGCCGTCCATCGAGTCGAGGTGCAGTTCGTCGGCACCGCCGCTCTCGACCATGCGAATCTGATCGGCGATGTCCGCGAAGTCGGCCGACAGCAGCGACGGCGCGAGCCTCACGCGCGATCGCTTCACGGTTTCTTCTTCTGCGGTGCGGGCGACGCGGACGCGCTCGCGGCCGACTTGACGTCCGACTGCGACGGAATCCAGCGCGCTGGCTCGCGGCCGATCACCGTTTGGTTCTGGAGCTCGTTGTTGATGTAGGTGTCGATCTCGGCGTTGCCGACCGCCGTAACCGTGAAGTCGAGCTTCTGGCCGCCTTGCGCGAAGCCGTCGTAGATGTTCCACGTTCCGGTGTCGTCGCGCACCTCGACGCGCACGCGCGCGGAGTCGTCACGCGCGGGGACCGTCGCGGATGCGTGCACTTGGCGGATCAGGTACCCGTACTCGCCGGGACCGGCACTGACTTGCAGCGACACCTCTTCGAACGGATCCATCGTCGTGCCGGCTGATGGGCTCTGGCGCACGATCTCGCCGCGTCGCGCACCGCCCGGGCCGAAGGGCGTCCACACGATTTGGCCGAGGTGGATGCGCGAGCGTGCGGCCGCGGCGCGCGCGTCGTCGATCGACATCCCGATGAAGTTCTGCACCTTCACGCCGCTGGGCGGCCCTTTGCTGACTTGCAGCGTCACCTTCGAGCCTTGGCGCACGCTCGCCAGCGGCGCCGGATCTTGGCCGACGACGTGATCGCGCGGGACGTCGTCGTTGGGGACGTACGTCGTCTTGTCGAGCTGCAGCTTGAAGCGGTTGAGGTCGAGGCCGGCGTTGCGCAACGACTCGAAGCGCAGGTCCGGCATCGGAAAGATGGTCACGCCGCTGCTCACGATGATCGAGATCTGCCGGCCTTCGCGGACGCGCGCACCCGCGGGCGGCTGCTGGCTCATCACGACGCCCTTCGGATACTGGTCGCTGGCCGTCGACGCGATGACGACGCACCGCAGCCGCAAGCGCGCGCACTCCGCGTTCGCGTCGACCTGCGTCTGCCCGGTGAACGCGGGCGTGAACACCGACGCGGCACTTGGCGCGAAGAACTCTTTGATCGAGCGCCCGAACCACACGGTGACACCCACCGCGAACGCGAGCGCCAGCGCGAGCAGCCAGTCGCGGTCGAGCAGCGGGGCGAATCGCCTCGGCGACGGTGCGGGCGGCGCCGAAGTCCCGTCGGCGCCGTCGAACTGCATCACGCGAGCGCCTCGAGCTGCGCTTCGTCGAAGTCGGCGTTGCTGTAGACGCGCTGCACGTCTTCGTGCTCCTCGAGCGCGTCCAGAAACGTCAGCACTTTTTCCGCATCGGCGTCGGCGGGTCGCGACGTTTGCGTGGGCTCCATCGCGAGCTGCGCCGAACGCACGTGCAGACCTTGCGCTTCGAGCGCGTCTTTGACCGCCATTAGCGACTGCATCTCGGTGACGACTTCGGCTGGTTCGCCATAGCGCACGTCGATCACGCCGTCGACGAGCGCCTTCTCCGTGAGCTCGTCTTCCGAAAGCTTGCCTGGATCCACTTCGACGATGCCGCGCGAGGCGAACATCCAGCCGACGCTGCCGGTCTCGCCGAGCGCGCCGGCGTTGCGGCTGAACAGAAACCGGATCTCGGACGCGGTGCGGTTGCGGTTGTCGGTGGCTGCGTCGACGATCACGGCGATGCCGGCGGGACCGTAGCCCTCGTAGCGGATCTCCTCGATCTCTTTTTCGCCCGCACCGCCGGCGCGCGCGATCGCGCGCTTGATGTTGTCGGCGGGCATGTTGTTCGCACGCGCTTTGTCGACCGCCATCTTGAGCCGGTAGTTGGCGGACGGATCGGGCGAACCGTTCTTCGCCGCGAGAATGATCTCTTTACTGAGCTTGGTGAACAACGCGCCGCGCTGCGCGTCGACCTTGCCCTTCTTGAGCTTGATGTTGTGCCACTTCGAATGCCCTGACATGGTCCGCCTGTCGCTATCGTTCGCGGTGAGGGATGATCCAGCTGGTACCCGGGATCCCGAGCCGGTCCGGCCACATGCGCTCGTACCATTGGTCGTAGGTCACCCGCGTCCCGGCCAGCACGGGATAAAAGAACACGAACAAGCCGACGACGACCGCGCCGTACACGCTCAGCGACCAGCGCGCCGTGCTCGCCGAGAGCCGCCGCACGGCGTAGCCGATCAGCACGGCATCGCAGAGCACGATCACCGCGAGGTTCGGAAAGAAATGGTACTCCCACATGATGCGCGGTGAACCCGCGTACGGGAGCCACTGGAACACGTACGCCAGCGCGAGGATCGCGTAGCCCTTGTTCCGCTCGCGCCACGCCCGCCACGCGACGAACGGCACCGAGACGAGGCCGAGCAAGAACACCGCGGGATTGGGCAGCGCGAGGATCTCGGCGACGCAGCACGCCGCACCGTTCGCCGCGTCGACGCCGGCCCGGAAGTCCTTGTAATAGTACGAGATCGGAATCTGCTCGATCGGCCACTGCCACCACACCGACGAATACGGGTGCGTCGCGTTCGCGACGCCGCTGCTGTGATACCACCACATCTGCTGCTGCAGCGCGATGAGGTCGGAGAACCCGTTGCCCAATGCGAAGAACGGGATGTAGGCGATCAAATAGATCGACGCGGCGGTAAACGCCGTCACGCCGAGCACCACGTCGAGCGGAAAACCGCGCGGGTTGCCGTACAGCGCGCGCCCGGCGAAAAACCGCTGCGCCCACACCGCGACGACGGCCGTCCACACGACGGCAAGATCCAGCATGCCGTTCCACTTGCTCGACAGCAGCAGGCCCAATGCGACCGCGAGCACGATCAGCCACACGCGCGCGTCGCCGGACTTCGCCGCCGGCGCGCCGTCGACGGCCAGCTCACCGCTCGGCGCGAACGTCGCGCGGCCGTTGGGCGTCGCATACGATTCGACCCCGGCCCCGTCGACGCCGGCCGTGAGCTCGGGCGCGTCGTTCGACGCGGGCTGGCGGACGGTCACGCCGCCGCGGTCGTTCGTGGTGACGATCGTGCCGTCGGCGTACGCCGCGACGCTGCCCGCGCGCGCGCCGCGCGCGCCGATCCAGCGCGCGAGCAAGTACGCGCCCACCCCGAAGTACGCGAACGCGATCAGGAACGTCATCGTGCTCGGCGCGACGTGCGCGATGCCGGCCGCGATCTCGCTGTTCCGCTGCGCGGGGACCGTGTTGATCAACCGTGCCAGGCCCGCGGCGACGGCCGTACCGGCGGCCATCGCGATCAAGAAACGGCGGCCGAACCGCCCCGGTACGATCGGCGCGACGCGAATTTGCGCGGCGAGCACGAAGCGGTACAGCGCGTAGAGGACGACGAGCGCGAGCGTCGCGATGGTGATCTCGCCCGTCGCGATCCGCTCCTCGACGAAGTGGAAGCCGTCGAACGCGAGCAGCGCCGCCGCAAGCGCGGCGAGCCATGTCGCTCCGGTCAGCCGCTTGGCGAACGCATAGACCACGACGCACTCGAGCGACCCGATGACGACGTTGAGAAAGCGCCAGCCGAACGACGTGTCGCCCAGACCGTGCAGTCCGCCCCAGATCAGCATCGACAGCGCGATGACGAGCTTGCTGAACGGCGGGTGCGTCCACTCGAACTGCGTGACGCCGCGCAAATACTCCTCACCGGCGCGCGCGAAGTAGACTTCGTCGAAGATCTTCTCGGGCGGCCACGCGAGGCCGATCACGGCGATGACGAACGCACCGAGCGCGATCCCGCCGGCGAAGAGCCAATCGCGCCGCGTCATGCCGGCGATGCCCTCGCGCGGATCGAACCAGCCGCGCGCCTTGGCCAGGAACGCCATGGCGCGATCGACCGGCGCCGGCGCGGCGCTCGCGGCACCGCCAAGATAGATGTAGCCCACCGCGAAGAGCAGCACGACGTTCGCCAACGCGGCCGGATGCGAGATGCGCGGCCAGAGGTCGGTGGCGTCGACGCCGGCGACGTGCCCCTCCATCACCTTTTGGTAGGTGAGCGAGTACGCGAGGTTGAGGTACATCGTGACCGTCAGCACGAACGACGACCAGCCCCCGACGCGCCCGAACGCGATGAGCGGCGCGGCCAACAGGAACGCGCCGTACACGTAGCGCTCGTGCATGCGCGTCGCGAGCATGAAGAATGCGAGCGCGCTCAAAAGCGCCGCTTCGAGCAGGGCGCGATCGTCGCGCCGCTGCAGGTAGCGTCCGACGATCAGCAGCGTCGCCGCCATGACCAGCGCGACGCCCCACCCCCCGAGCGTTCCGAGGTGCGCACCAAAGACGATCATCGGCTGCGCGTCGGATTGCCAGAACGGCTGGCGCAGCGCGTACAAGTTGAACGCGTTGACCGAGTTGTAGGCATACACGCCGCTGCCGAACGCGTAGCGCCCGAACAGCCACCCGAACACGTCGGCGCTCGGATGGAACAGCAGCCCGAGGACCAGCGCCAGCGCGAGTGCGGCCGCGATCCCGGCGCCGGTACCGGCGAGGCGGCGGGCGCGCACGGCGGCGTCCGTCGTCGCGAACGGATATGCGACCAAGAGCAGCACGAGCGTCGTGGCCTGCGGTTTGATCAAAATCGAAAACGCGAACGCAAGCCAGGCCAGCACGAGCCGCGGCACGGTCTTGTCCGGCTCGTCGCCCGCCCGCAGCACGAGAAGCAGCGCGACGAGCACGAGGCCCCACGAAACGGAGTCGACCTGGCCCCAATACGCCGAGACGTAGATGGCGGCGGGGTTGAGCGCCAGCACCGCGGCGGCGATGAGCGCCGTTTTCTCCGCCGCGTAGCGCTTGACGATGAGATACACGACGCCCGCATTGACGAGGTCCATCGCGATGGCCGGCAGCTTCACCACCGCACGCAGCGTCGTCCAGCCTTGCGCGCCGTCGTTGGCGCCGCCGACGAGCGCGTAGAATTTCGCCATCACCCACAACACGACGAAATATCCGGGCGGATAATCGGCGAAGTTCGTCTTCGCGTAGAACTGCCACGGCGGGTTGTCGCGCAGCGTCAGCGTCCACGACTCGAACGCCGCGACGTCGTTGTGGAAACCTTCGGCGCCGATGAACAGCAGCCGCAAAATCAAGCCGGCGCCGAGGATGATCCAGAGCGGGGCGAGCGTGCTGCGCGCCAACGCCGCCGGCACGAACGACGCGCGGGCCGACGCGCTCATGCGTTCCGCCGCACGGAGCGCATGAAAAACGCACGCACCCGGCCGCTCGCGTCGATCCCGCACTTCTCAGCCAGCGCATCCGCCGCGTCGAGTTCGGCCCGTGCCGCGGCGGCGGCGGCATCCCGTGCGCCCAGGCGGTCGAGGGCGCCGACGGTCGCGGCGACGCCGGCCGGATCGAGCTCCGTCCCGCGCGCGTACGCCGCGGCGATGGTGTCCCGCGCCGCAGAGGCGGGGCCCGCTAACGCCCACACGACGGGGAACGTCCACTTGCGTTTGGCGAGGTCGCCGCACGGCTTGCCGGTCGTCGCCGAGTCGCCCCAAGTCCCCAGGATGTCGTCCTCGATCTGGAACGCGATGCCGTACGCTTCGCCCAGGCGCGCGTAGTCGCCGGACCGGCGGGAATCCGCGCCGGCCGACAGCGCGCCCAGCGCGCAGGCCGCGCCGAAAAGCGCGGCCGTCTTGCCGCCGATCATCGCCCGGTACTCCAGCATCGTCACCCGCGGTTCGCTTTCGAAGGCAATGTCCCGTCCCTGGCCGTTGCACATCGCGAGGTGCGCCGCCAGCAGGACCCGGTTCATCGCCAGCTTGCGGTCGGGCGGCGCCGGGCTCTCATCGAGCAGGGTGAGGTACGCCACCGAGCACAGCGCGTCGCCGGCGTTGATCCCGTGCGGGGCGCCGTAGCGAGCCCAGAGCGTTTCGCGACCGCGCCGCAGCTTGTCGCCGTCCTCGATGTCGTCGTGGATCAGCGAGAACTCGTGGATGATCTCGACGGCGCAGGCCGCCGCGAGCGCCTCATCCGCCTGCCCGCGTTCTTCTTCGGCGACCTCCAGCACGAGGCGCGACCGCAGCCGCTTGCCGCGCCGGCCCGCATCCCCGTCCTCGCCGAAGCCGAAATGATACCGGATCTGCGAACCCGTCGCGGAGCCGTCGTCGAACCTCGTGACCGCCCGTTCCAGGGCGGCCTCCAGGCTATCCAGCGTAGGCGGCGGCGAGTGCATCCATCCGGTCCGCGACCCGATCGACCAGCCACCCCGGCGTGGACGCACCGGACATCAGGCCGGCTGTCGCGACGCCGGCAAACCACTCCGCTTGAAGCTCGTCCGGCCCCTCGACGTGAAATGCGCGCGCCCCGTTGATGGCGGCCAGCTCGGCGAGGTGCTTGGTGTTCGCGGAGGTCTTGCCGCCGACGACGACCATCACGTCGACCTCACGCGCCAGCACCTCGACCTCGCTCTGGCGGTTCTTCGTATCCGTGCAGATCGTGTTGATCGCGCGCACTTCGTAGTACTTGTCGCTGAGCTTGCGCACGATGTCCGTGAAACCGGGGCCGTTCCACGTCGACTGCACGACGACGCCGACCCGGCTCGCCCGCGGCAGCGCGTCGACGTCCTCCGGTTTGGTGATGCACCACGCGCCGGGGACGTGCGACAGCGTTCCCTTGACCTCCGGGTGGTCGGGGTCGCCCACGACGACGATCTTATAGCCCTCGGCGCGGAGCTTCTCGGCCTGCACGTGGATCTTCGTGACCATCGGGCACGTGGCGTCGATGACGGTGAGCCCGCGCTCCTTGGCGGCATCGAGCACCTCGACCGGCAGGCCGTGCGCGCGCACGAACAGCGCCTCGGTGTCGACGTCGTCGATGGACGAGGCGTTCTTGAGGCCTTTCGCGGCCAGCGATGCGACCATCTGGGGGTTGTGGACGACGTGGCCCAGCGTCGTTACGCCCGAACCGAGCCGCTCGACGGCTTCTTCCGCCTTCTTGACCGTGATGGCGACGCCGAAGCAGAACCCCTGGGTCTTCGCCCGCTTGATGATCACCGGTTGCTCTCCTCGAGCGTGCGGATCCGCTGCATGATCTCCGCCGCTCCCTTCTCCAGATC
>JAXDMA010000109.1:0-9776 GCA_034666305.1 Vulcanimicrobiota bacterium | reverse complement strand
CGAGCGCGTCGAACACGATCGCCAGCGCGAAGCGCAGGACGACGAGACCGCTGATCACGGGGCCGGGCCGCTGGTGAGCGCGACGTCGTCGACGAACTGGATCGTGTACGCGCCCGCATACCCGTCGCCGTGCACGCCGAAGTAGAGATAGAGCGTCTGCCCGGCAAACGGCGCGAGGTCGTAACCCTGCTGCACCCATCCGTTCGTCGTGTTCGCCGTTTGGTAGAGCTGCTTGACGGTGCTTCCGCTCGCGTCGAAGAGCTGCGCTTCTTGGTAGGCGTACGTCGTGTCGGCCTCGCTGGAGTACTGATACACCCAGAACGTCAGCCTGCCGCCCGGCGGGATGATGACGGCTTGGCACACGCCTTCGTCGCCGATGGGCTCGCCCGCGCTGGACCCGGACTTTTGGGTGTATTTTCCGCTATGCGCGCGCACCGCGGTGATCGACGCGTTGACGTTGCCGCACTGCTGCCAAAACCGGAACGCGCCCGACTCGAAGCCCGGATCGGGGATCGCGTTGGGGCCGGTGATGCTCAGCAGCGGCGCGCGCGTGCGCGGGCGCGGGTGCGACGTGACGGCCTGACGCTCGGCGGGCGGCGACGGTTGCGCGGCGGCCGTCGCCGCGCATGTCAGCGCGAGCCCGAGTGCGAGCACCGCCGCCGGCGAACGACGCAACGGCGTGGTTAGGGGCTCTCGTCCGGCCAGGACGCGAGCTCGCCCAGCGCGGCGCTTTTGAGGACTTTGAGGCCGAGCATCGCGCACTTCATCCGCGTGGGGCTGATCCCGATGCCGACGTTCTCCAGCACGGCGTCTTGCGGCAAGCGCGCGACGTCTTCGAGCTTCATTCCCTTTACGCTCTCGGTGAGCATCGACGCCGACGCCTGCGAGATCGCGCAGCCTTTGCCGCTGAACTTGACGTCCGCGACGCGCCCTTGGTCGTCGAGCGCGAGCTCCATGCGAATCGTGTCGCCGCACAGCGGATTCAAATCCTCCGCGGTCGCATCGAAGCGCTCGAGATGCCCGAAGTTCCGCGGATTACGATAGTGGTCGAGAATGTATTCTTTGTAGAAGTCGTCCATGATTATGACAGGCGGAACACCTGCGCTGCTTTTTCCAGCGCGAGCACCAGCGCGTCCACGTCTTCTTCGGTGTTGTAGAGATAGAACGACGCGCGCGCCGTCGCCGGCCAGCCCATCTTTTCCATGAGCGGCATCGTGCAGTGGTGGCCGGCGCGCACGCACACGCCCTCGGTGTCCAGGATCGACGCGAGATCGTGGGCGTGGATGTCGCCGAAGTTGAACGAGATCACGCCCGCGCGGTCGTCCGCCGCCGGCGGGCCGTAGATCGCCAGGCCGCGCGGTTCGAAGGCGCGCAGCTTTTCGAGCGCGTACGCTGTGATGCGCTTCTCGTGCGCGCGGACCCAATCCATCCCGATCTCCGTCAGGTAGTCGACCGCGGCGCCCAGCGCGATCGCGTCGGCGATGTTGCTGGTGCCGGCTTCGAACTTCCACGGCAGCTGGTTGAACGACGTCGTCTCGTACGAGACGCGCTTGATCATGTCGCCGCCGGTGAGGAACGGCGGCATCGCGTCGAGCAGCGCGCGCTTGCCGTAGAGAAATCCGATCCCCGTCGGGCCGCACATCTTGTGGCCGCTCGCGGCGAGAAAGTCGACGTCGAGCGCCTGCACGTCGACCGGCATGTGCGGGACCGACTGCGCGGCATCGATCAGCACGACGGCGCCGGCCGCATGCGCGCGCGGAACGATCACGTCGAGCGGAGCGATGGAGCCGATGGTGTTGGACACGTGCGTCAGCGCGACGAGCTTCACGCCTGCGAGCAGCACGTCCAAATCGTCGAGCACCAGCACACCGCTGGGGTCGGCTTTGATGAAGCGCAGTTCGGCGCCCGTCTTGGCGGCAAGCAGCTGCCACGGCACGAGGTTCGAATGGTGTTCGAGCTGCGTCGTGAGGATGGCGTCGCCGGGTCCGAGGTTTGCCAAGCCCCACGAGAACGAGACCAGGTTGATCGCCTCGGTGGTATTGCGCGTCCAAATGATCTCTTCGGGGTGCGCCGCGTTCACGAACGTGGCGACCTTTGCGCGCGCAGCTTCGAAGTGATCGGTCGCGCGCGCAGCGAGCTCATACACGCCGCGGTGGATGTTCGCGTTGTCGTTCTCGTAATAGTCGACCAGCGACTGGATGACCGCGCGCGGCTTCTGCGAGGACGCGGCCGAGTCGAGATACACGAGCCGTTTGCCGCGCGAGGTCGGCTTGGTCAGAATCGGAAAGTCCGCGACGATGCGGGCCTGTTTGGGATCCGCGGCGGCGATCATGCGCCCAGCTCCGTCGCGTCGTCGATCTTGCGGTCGAGCGCGGTGCGGATCTCGTCGCGCAGGGACTCGCCGGGGAAGCGCGCGATGACGGGCTCGAAGAACCCCAGCGTGATGAGCCGCAGCGCCTCGGCGCGCGCGATGCCGCGGCTCGCGACGTAGAACAGCGCGTCCTCGTCGAGCGAGCCGACGGTCGCACCGTGAAACGCCTTGACGTCGTTGGCCGCGATCTCGAGCGCGGGGATCGAATCGATGTGCGCGTGCTTGGACAGCAGCAGCGCGTCGTCGCGCAGCGACGCATCGCTGCCGTGCGCTTTGGGGCGGATGACGATGTTGCCGACATAGCGGCCTTGGCCGCGCCCGGTCGCCGCGCTGCGCACGACGGTGTCTGACGCCGTCGGGCCGACCGTGTGGTCGACCCCCGACGTCAAGTCGACGTGCTGCGTGCCGGTGTTGAAGAAGAGCGCCGATGCTTCGGCGCGTGCGCCGGGGGCTTCGAGCCGAGCGCCGAGCACCGTGCGCGCGAGCGCGCCGCCGAGCTCCGCGAGGTGCCAGCGAACCTGCGCGTCGCGCTCGCAGCGCGCGCCGCGCGAAAACATCACGCGCGCCGCTTCGCCGGCTTGCTGCACGGCCACGTAATCGAGCTCCGCGCCGTCGGCGAGGTGCGCTTCGACGATGCCGCACACGAACGGGTCCCCGTCGCCGACCTGGCGCTCGATCACGGTCGCGCGCGCGCCCTTGCCGAGCACCACGACGACGTGCGGGAACACCGCCTCATCGCGCGCTTCGCCGTTCGCGAAGATGAGCTGGAGCGGCAAATCGAGCTGCACGCCGTCGGGCACGTAGACGAATGCTCCGCAGTTGCGAAACGCCGTCGCAAGCGCGGCGAACTTGTCCGCGCGCCAGTCGACGATCTGGTGGATCGCCGGCTCGAGCTGCGCGCCGAAGTCGCGCGCGGTCGTCGCGTCGAGAGGCAGCAGCGTGACGCGCGGGTCGACGTTGCCGGGGGCATCGACGAACGTCGCGCCGAGATGGTACAAGCCGCCGGCGTTTTCGGTCGCGAGCGCGGGGCGGTCGACGTCGCCGCTCTCGTCGGCCGACGGGCGCGGCTGCGTGACGGGGCGCGGCGGCATCGCGGGCAGCTCGACGCGGCCGGCCGTCCACACGAGATCCTCGTACGGCAGGTTGGCGTAATCGTATTTCCAGCCGCGGCTCGGGCGGGCGCCCGGCGCGGGCAATTCCTCGAAACGCGCGAGCGCCTCGCGGCGCAGCGCCGCGTCGCCCCCGTCGCCGTGGTCGGCCAGGTACGCGATCGCCGCGTCGAGCGATGCAGCGGTCGGTGCGAAGGCCGGCGCAGCGGGCGTCTCGGTGCCGCTAGGCACGGGCCGCGGCGACCTCGTCGCGCACGCCGTCGTAGCCGTCGCGCTCGATCTCGTCGGCGAGCTCGGGCCCGCCGCTCTTCACGATGCGTCCGTCGATCATGATGTGCACGACGTCCGCCGGGACGTGCTTGAGAATGCGCGGATAGTGTGTGATCACCAAGAAGCCGATGTCGCGTCCTTCGTCGCTCTCGCGCAGCGCGTTGACGCTGTGCCCGACGGATTGCAGCGCGTCGACGTCGAGCCCGGAGTCGGTTTCATCGAGCACCGCGTACTTCGGCGCGAGAATGGCGAGCTGCAGCATCTCGAGGCGCTTTTTCTCGCCGCCGGAGAAGCCGTCGTTCACGTAGCGGCCCAAAAACGCGGGATCCATGTCGAGCGTGTCGAGCTTTTCGAACACGAGCTTACGGAATTTCGCCGGATTCAAATCTTCGGGCCGCACCGCTTGGCGCGCGTTCCGAATGAAGTTCGCGACCGACACGCCTGGGATCGCGGCGGGATACTGGAACGACAGAAAGAGGCCGGCTTTGGCGCGTTTGTCGGGCGCGAGCTCGAGCAGTTCGTCGCCGTCCAGCGTGGCCGAGCCGCTGAGCACGCGGTAACCCGGGTGGCCGGCGAGCGCGAACGCGAGCGTCGACTTGCCGCTTCCGTTGGGCCCCATGAGCGCGTGCACGCGCCCCGGCTCGACGGTGAGGTCGATGCCCTTGAGAATCTCTTTGTTTTCCACGGCGACTCGAAGGTCGCGCACGACGAGCCCGCGCGTAAGAGGTTGCCCCGCCGGCCATTGTCGCTCGCGGATCTTTTCCGTAGCGATAGTCGTGAAGGATTGTGCCTGAGATTCGCCCGGTCTAGACATACCGGCTCATCGTAGGCTGGCAGCCCGAGAAAGTCAAGGAAAGCCTGGACTATCTCCGACTTCCGTGGTAGGGTTGGGGCGGACATGCACGACCGCTTCTTCGAGTCCGCCCGAGGGAAGATCGTCGGGGCCCTCCGCGAGCGGCGCTCCGCGTCGGCATTCGACCTGGCCGAACAGTTCGGGCTCTCGCCCAACGCGATTCGCCAGCAGCTCGTACTCCTCGAACGCGACGGTCTCGTCGCCGGGCAGAGCGTCCGCCGCGGCAAGACGAAGCCGACGGTCGAGTACTCGCTCACGCACGAAGCGGACCGGTATTTCCCGCAGCGCTACGACAAGATGCTCAACGCCGTGCTGCGCGAGATTCGCGTCGCCGGCGGCGACGACGCCGTCAAGGCGGTCTTCGAGCGCATCGGCAAGCGGTCGGCCGAGCGGCTGACCTCGGGCGAACAATCACAGCCCGAAGGCCAGCTCATCTCGCTGGTCGAGTCGCTCAAGGCGGCCGGCGTGACGGCCGAGCTGCGCACGACCGAGCGCGGCACGATCACGCTGCACGAGCACTCGTGCCCGTACGCGTCGGTCGTCGCGGAGAACCCCGAGGCGTGCAGCGCCATCCACACGATCCTCGACGCCGTGGTGCCCGGCAAATCCGCGCAAGTGGAGAGCCTCGCAACCGGCGGCACCGAATGCCGTTTCGAGATAGACGTACACCCCGCCGACAGAGAGACCGCCGCAACCGCATGAACTTCGCAAAATTCCAAGCGCTCGTCGAACACCGCACCGGTTTTCGCACGATGGAGAGCCCGACCGCGAGCGGCGAGTACTTCAGCGACTCGTGCGGCGACCTGTACACGTTTTTCCTCAAGGTCGGCCCCGGCGACGTGATCGAGGACATCTCGTACTTCACGACCGGCTGCGGCTTCGGCACGGCGACCTGCTCGCTGCTCGTCGAGCTCGCGAAGGGCAAGACCATCGACGAGGCGCTCGCGATCAGCGACGCCGACATCGAAGCCGCACTCGACGGCTACCCGGAGAAGAAAAAAGACTATCCGGAGCGCTCGCGGTTCGCGCTGCAAGCTGCGGTCGAGGATTATCGCGCGAAGCGCGCCGCCGGACAGATCACCGACGCGATGCTCGAAGAAGCGCGCGCCACGGTCGCCGCCTCAGCGGCTGCCGCGGCGGCGAACCAGCCGGGTAACGGTACGACCGAAGAAGATGCCAAGGCCGGGCCGAAGGTGCTCGAGACCGCCGGCGTCCTCACGATCAAACTGCATTAGGTTTCCAGGGCGGTGAAACGGTTGTTCGCGCCGCTCGCGGCACTCGCGCTCATCGCCGCCGCACCGGCGCCGTCGCCCGCTCCGAGCGCATCGCCCGCAGCGCGCACGGTGAGCGTGGTCTGCGAGCGCACGCCGTTGTACGTGTTCGTGTCCGGCACCGATCGCCCGATCCGCGCGCACACGCCGGACGTGCATCTGGGCGAGCGCTTCGGTCTCGTCAGCGGTCCGCGCACGACGCTCGAAGGCTTTCAATTCTACGAAACGGACGTCGCGGTGGTCGAGCCGGGTTATGCGCGCGACGCGCACTATTGGATCGCCCGCGACTGCGCGATCCCGGGCACGTAGGAGTCGCGCCGCCGGTCCCTAACACCCATCGCCTGTCGAGTTGGTTTACAAAGCAACCGAGAACCGGGGTGACGGATGGGATTTCCGCGACGCGTAATGGTGACCGGCGATATCCTGCTGGAATGGCGGTTCGCCCGCAGTCGCATCCTCCACGCGACCGGTACGCCATCTGAAACCGGCTACTACATGCAGTGCACGCGCGAGGAAGGGGGCGCAGAAGCATTAGGCCGGCTCATCAAACGTGGTGCCGAGGAGAGTAGGCTCTCCGCAGAGGTCTATTTCCCGGACATCAGCGAGCGTCGGATCGAACCGGGGAACCCGCCGTATTGGCACACATACATGCTTTGCGCCCCTTACGCTGAGCCCGCGACGGGCGACGCATCCGTCGCGGGAGACGATAGGGTGTGGCGCGTGCAGCAACGCGTCGGGCACGATCGGCAACCGGTCCATGCGCCTGCGCAACCAGGAAACGAACCAACGAAGCACGACCCGGACGACTGGCAATCCGAAGAAGGTAAAGCGGACGTCGTTGTGATCGAGGATACGTCCTACGGTTTTGGCCCCGACAAGGACGATAAGCGAAGCAAACTTGGCGATCCGGATCCGCCGAACGACGCCGATCCGCAAAGCCTCTGGCCGGAGTCGCTGAAGCATCCACGCCGCGGCGCTTGGGCGATCATTCGCTGGAAGCAGAAGCCGGAAGGCGATAGCAGCAAAGCCGTCCTGAAGCACGTCGCAAAGCAGTTCGCCGGGCGTGTCATCCTGATCGTCAATGCAGACGACTTGCGCAAGCGGCGCCTGCGAATCAGCCGGGAGCTGACCTGGGAACGCACCATCGAGGACCTCGCGGATGGTCTGCGGACGGGCTGGGCCGATGAGTTTCGGAAGTGCAACTACCTGGTCGTGTCGTTCTTCGGCGCGGGGGCGGCGGTGTTCAAGCGTATCTCAACCGGAGGCGGCAGGGTTCGATACGACGGCCGTCTATACTTCGATCCGCTGCGGCTGCAAGAGACGTGGGCGCAGGAATACCACGGCTCAATGTTCGGCTATACTCGCTGCGTGACCGCGGCAGTTACCCTGCAACTTCTGCGGATCCTCGCCGAGACGAAGGACGTCGCGAGTTTCGATCCAGAGCGGATGAACGTCGCGAGCCTCGGCAATGCGATCATGCCGGGGCTTCATGCTCAGCACGTTCTCCTGCGCCAAGGGTTCGCGGTGCAGCGGCACGAGATCGGGTTTCCGGGCGCCGTCCCCAACCTAACGTTTCCTATCGAGCGCGTCGCGTGCGCGCTGGCAATGAAATTCGAGCGCGGAAAGCCCCTTCCTGAGCTCAATATCCCTGTTGAGGTCGCGACGCCGGAGGACGCGGGGCCGGCACAGGACGGCGGACCTAAATCGTATCTGTATGCTCGACGTTA
The DNA here is from genome assembly GCA_034666305.1 of Vulcanimicrobiota bacterium. Taxonomy (GTDB): domain Bacteria; phylum Vulcanimicrobiota; class Vulcanimicrobiia; order Vulcanimicrobiales; family Vulcanimicrobiaceae; genus Vulcanimicrobium. The sequence continues at coordinate 2,175 of JAXDMA010000109.1, read as the reverse complement.
TGTTGAGCTGGCGATTCCGTCGACGCTCGATGGTAAGCCGGCCGACACAGACCAGCTCAAATGGAAAATACTTCGAGAACGTCACTCCCAACAGGACGATATTCTGCGAGAAGCGAGGCGGATCGTGGAAGACGGTGTCGAGGGGGGGGACCCGAAGTACGAATATCCGATCGCAAAGTTCGGCGAGCTACTGCTGACCGATCGAACCGAAATTGAGTCATACACTAGCATTGCATCGCTGATCCTGAACTACATGCACGTCCGAAAGGCGCAGAAACCGGTGTCGATCGCCGTCTTCGGTGATCCAGGATCGGGTAAGTCGTTCGGCATTAAGGCAGTGGCAAAACACGTTGCGGACCGGCTATCCATGACGCCGCGCCATGAGCTGACGCACATTACGTTTAACCTTTCGCAGCTTTCATCGCCAAGCGCTATCAACGATGCGCTGCACCAGGTTCGCGACGCTGGGCTCACAGGAAAACTGCCGCTCGTCTTTTGGGACGAGTTTGACACTGCGCTGAAAGGCGTCGACCTGGGTTGGCTGCGCTATTTCCTTGCGCCGATGCAGGACGGGACGTTTCAAGAGGGGCCAGTCACGCACAACGTCGGGCGGGCGATTTTCGTCTTCGGTGGCGGCATCAACCGATCCATGCGCGAATTCAAAGCTACCGCGCGGAGGATCGTCGGTAAGCGCGCGAAAGCATCTGATTTCGTGAGCCGGCTCAGCGGGCACGTTGACGTGCTTGGGCTAAACCATCCTGTTGTCGGCAAATTAGACGCAGCGGTCGCATTTCGCCGCGCCGTCCTGCTACGTGCGCTCCTCAAGGAGTGCAGCGGTGAGCTCGAACAGACGATCTATCGAGACGGTCGCCTCCTGAAGATCATCAACGTCGATCCGGGGCTGGTCTACGCCTTCTTGAGCATCGGGAGTTACGACTACGCAGCACGATCCATGAGCGCGATCGTAGCCATGAGCGGACTAACGGGGCGGGCCACCTTCGAGCGCTCGAGTCTCGCACCGTCCGAGCAGATTCTCACCCACGTCGACGCCCGGGAATTCATAAGGCTCGTCGAAGTCGCGCCGGAGTGGTTTCTCGAAGATCGAACACGATTCGAGGTCAAACAGCCGGCATTGACGTGAGCTATTTACTCACGATTTCTACGTTGAGATCGATCGTCACGTCGTAGCCGGCGATCAGCGCGCCGCCCGGCGTCGTGCTGCCGAAGAGCAGTCCCCACTGCCGGCGGTCGAGCGTCGTCGCCGCGTTGTAGCCGATGTGCGTGCGTCCGCGCTGATCGCTTATCTTGCCGAGCTCCTTCGCAGTAAAGGTGATCGGCTTGGTCACACCGTGCATCGTCAATTCGCCCGCGATGGTCAAGGCTTGCGGCGTTCCGGTGATCGATTGCGCTGTGAACGTCATGGTCGGGAATTTGTCGACCTCGAACCAATCCGAGCCACGCAAGTCGCGGTCGCGCCCGGCGCTCTGCGTGTCGATGTCCTTCGCGCTGAGCGTCATGCTGATCGCCGTCGGGATGCCGCTCGAACCGAGCGAGACCGTGCCGGAGGTGACCGGCACCTTGCCGCTCACGCGTGAGATCGCAAGGTGCGTCACCGTAAAGGTTGCTTGCGTATGGTTGGCATCGACGACGTAGTCGGCTGCGAACGCCGGTAGCGTACATGCCGCGACGAGCGCCGCGGTGAGGAGCGGACGAAACAACACCATCTCCCGATGAACGAATGAGGTCACGCAATCGTACGCCGCACATCTTAGAAAACTATGACAACACCCGGGCGAGGACCGCGAGCCCACTCGCGGAAGCGGCGTAGGATGCGTTCGACCTACCGTTCCGTTGCCGCCGTCGCGCTCGCCACGCTCCTCGGGGTAGCGCCCGCCCCGTCGCCGCAAGCGAGCCATGCCGCCGCGGCGGACGCGGCATATACGGCGCTCGCGAAGGCATACTTCGATGAGAACTTCCGCGCCAATCCCGTCGGCGCGACGGCTGCCGGAGTCCACGCCTACGATGCAAGCCTGGGCTCGTACGCGGCGGCCGACTATGCGGCTCAGATCGCGCGCGACCACCGCTACCTCGACCGGCTGGCCGGACTCGACCCCGGCACGATGTCGCTGCGCGTCGCGCTCGACCGGCGGATGCTCGAGAACGCGCTGCGTGACG
>JAXDMA010000108.1:0-8377 GCA_034666305.1 Vulcanimicrobiota bacterium | reverse complement strand
TCGGGACGAGCGCGCGTTCTCCCGGCGCGAGCACCAGATCGGCCGCAACGGCGGCGACGACGTCCGCACCGGCGGCGCCCGCGGTCATGTACGCGGGCAAGGGCAGCCCCGCGCCTTCGGGCAGGCGAACGACGGCGACGGTGACCGTCACTTTGCCAGCAGGTCTTCGAGCTCGGCGCGGAAGCTCGCGACGTCGCGAAAGTCACGGTAGACGCTTGCGAACCGCACGTACGCGACCTCGTCGACGCGCTTGAGCGCCTCCATCACTTTCTCGCCGACCATCGTCCCGGCGACCTCGCTCTCGCCGCGCGTGAACAGCTCGCGTTCGATGCTCGCGACGACGTCTTCCATCTGCGCTTCGGACACGGGGCGTTTCTCGCACGCGCGGCGCAGGCCGGTGAGGATCTTGTCGCGGTTGTACGCCTCGCGTCGCCCGTCTTTCTTGACGACGAACAGGCGCGGGGCTTCCATCCGCTCGTACGTCGTGAAGCGGTGCTTACAGCCGAGACACTCGCGCCGCCGGCGGACGGAGTTGTCGTCGTCGCGTGAGTCGACGACACGGGTCTCGTTCTTGCGACAGTGCGGGCAGAGCAGGTCGGATAGGTCCTCTCGCGGTTAGGGTCGCTTGCGACCCGCCCCCCTACATCTTGTGGGTGCCGTCTGAGTATAGCCCGTCCGACGCTGAAAACGAAACTGCCCGTTAGGATGCGGCCGCAGCCGCGTCCGTCAGGACGCAGCCCCGATCTTGAACATCTTGGTCCCGCAGACCGGGCACTTGCCCTCGGTCGCGGGGCGGCCGTTCTTCATCGTGATCACGTGCGCGTCTTGGATTTCGCGCTTGGTCTTGCACTTGACGCAGTAAGCTTCGGCTGCCATGGTCGCTTGCTCTCTCCTCGGTACGGGCCCGGCCCGCAGGACGGGCGGTGGTCGCGAGGCCGTTACGGGGGCCGTCGAGGGAATCCTTGAAGGTCCCGGCCCCTTGCCGCCGGTCCGGCCGAGCGTGATAGACCGGCGTGGACCCCATTCGACAGCCTCAGGAGGCCACGGCGCGGCGCTGGGTGGCGCGTGCGGATCTCGACGGACTGTGCGGCGAGCGCCTCGACGGCGCGGCGCTGGACGGCTTGTGGGCCGCCGGAACGCTCGACGGGCTGCGCGCGCCGTGCGTCGCCGTGGTCGGCACGCGAGCCCCGTCCGACGACGGCCGCCGCCGCGCGCGCCGCCTCGCCGAGGAACTCGCACGGAGCGGCGTGTGCGTAGTGTCCGGGCTCGCGCTGGGCATCGACGGTGCGGCGCACGAAGGCGCGCTCGCCGCCGCCGCGCCGACGATCGGGGTGCTGGGCGGCGGGCACGACCATTTCTTCCCGCCGCGCCACCGCGAGCTCGCCGCGCGCATCGTCGCCGGCGGCGGCGCGGTCGTTTCGCCGTTCGCCCCCGGCGTCGTCGCGCGCCCGTGGCAATTCCTTGCGCGCAACGCCGTTATCGCCGCGCTCGCCGACGCGGTGGTGGTCGTCGAGGCGGCCGCGCGCAGCGGCGCGCTCAACACGGCGGGGCACGCCGGCGACCGCGGCATCCCGGTACTCGCGATCCCGGGCGACGTGGACCGCCTCAAAGCGGCGGGCTGCAACGCGCTGATCCGCGACGGCGCAACGCTCGTACGCAACGCGGAAGACGTGCTGGCGGCCTTGCCGTTGCCGCTGGCGCCGCCGCGCCGATCGCGCGGCGCACGTGACCGCGAAGCCGCCGGCCTTCGCTACGGCGATTCCGCCGCGGTTCGGCGCGTTCTCGCCGCGCTGCGCGACAGCGCATGCGACCCCGGAATACTCGCCGACCGCCTAGATCTGGCCGCTACGGAACTGTTCCCGCTCCTCACCGAGCTCGAATTGTCTGGGCGAATCACACGCGGCGCGGACGGTTACGGATTGCCCCCGGGCAGGCTGCGGGATTGACATGGAGATTCCGCGGCTGCGATACTCGCGTCACGCGCGCCAGCGCATCGAGCACTATCACGTCTCGGAAGACGAAGTCGAAGCGGTCGTATGGTATCCTACTCGTCGCGATGTAACCCCAAGCGCGGTCGAGCACTACGGGTTCGTCGACGATGGACGTACGATCAAGGTGGTCACGAATCGAGCCGAGACCTTCGTGTTCACCATCACCGACGAAGATCGCCGGAAAGGCGATCGCCGCGAGAAAGAGCGTCGCCACAACGAGCGGCGCAGACGCAGATGAAGCACCCCATTCGAATCACCGTCGACCCCGACTGCGCTCTCGGGTACATCGAGTACCGCGAGCCGTCCGGGCACGACGGTTACCTTGACATCGTCCGTGAGCCCGATGGAAGCGTCGGTGAGTACGGCGGCGATAGAGAATTCGATCGCCAGGCCCCTCACGTTATGGTTTGGCTCGACGACCACGATGAGATCGTCGCCTTCGAGATCATCTCGATCGACGAACCGGAGCTCGTCGCAGTAGCGCGCGACTACGCGCGAGACAACGACCTAGCCTTTCCGGGCGACATCCGCGCCGCGGCCGCATCGCGGGATCCCGCAGCCTGAACGTTCGACTCATTGCCGTCGGCAAAATCCGCGAGCGCTATATCGCTGATGCGCTCGCTGATTTTCGTGCGCGGCTGCGGCCCTATCATCGGCTCGATGAGGTCGAGGTGCGCGCCGCCGACGGCGGCGATCCCGTGCGCGCGATGCGATCCGAGGGCGAGGCGATCCTCAAGCTGCTCGATCCTACGGACCACGTTTGGTTGCTCGAACGGTCCGGCGAACTGTTTTCCAGCGAAGAGCTGGCGCGGCGGATCGAGCGGTTGCCGCACGAGGGGATCGCGCGGCTGACGTTCGTCGTGGCCGGCACCTACGGCGCATCGGATGCCCTGCTCGCTCGGGCCGACGTGCGCTGGTCGCTCTCGCCGCTGACGTTCCTGCACGAATGGGCTCGCGTGCTGGTGGTGGAGCAAGTGTATCGCGCGGCGAAGATCGCCCGCGATGAACCCTACCACCATTAAGGAGACCGCGTTGCTCACGCTCGACGAGTTGGCCGCCCGTTTCGAGGCGGCTGCGCGCGCGCTGTGGCCCGACGCCGTTCCGGTGGTGCAATTCGAGCCCGCGCGCCGGCCCGAGTTCGGCGACGTTGCGACGAACGTCGCGTTCGGCCTGGCGCGCGTCGCGCGCAAAAAACCGCAGGACATCGGGGCCGAGATCATCGCGCGCGCCCTTACCGACGATGCCGTTCGCGCGACGATCGCCGAAGCGACCGCGGTTGCCGGATTCATCAACCTCAAGCTCCAGCCGGCATTCTGGCAGCGCGTCGTCGGCGACGTGCTGCGCGAAGGCGCGAACTACGGCCGCGGCGCGCGCAACGGCGAGCGCGTGTCGCTCGAGTTCGGCAGCGCGAACCCCACCGGCCCGCTCGTCGTCGTGCAAGGGCGCACGCTTTCGATCGGCGACACGCTGGCGCGCGCCATGCGCCACGCGGGCTACGACGTGTTCACCGAGTGGATCATCAACGACGCGGGTTCGCAGCTCGCGGCGCTCGGCCGTTCATTGTACGCGCGCTATCGGCAGCTATACGATCCCGCGTTTCCGTTTCCTGAGGACGGCTATCCCGGCGACTACATGGTTCCGATCGCCGAGAGCTTGCGTGCGCGCGACGGTGATCGCTGGCTGGACGTCACCGAAGACGAAGCGGCGCCGCAGCTCGCGAAGTTCGCGCGCGACGCGATTCTGGCGGAGCAGCAGGACGTCGCGCGCACGTTCCGCGTGGAGTACGACCTGTGGCAGTCGGAGCAGGAGCTGCACGACGCCGGTAAGATCGAAGCCGGCATTCAGCGGCTGCGCGATCTCGGCGTGCTCTACGAGAAAGACGGTGCGACCTGGCTGCGCACCACCGACACGGGCGACGATGAAGACCGTGTCGTCATCCGCAGCGACGGGCGGCCGACGTACTTCGCCAACGACATCACGTACCATTACGAGAAGCTGCAGCGCGCCGATCACGTCATCGACTTTCTCGGCCCGGATCATCACGGCTACATCAAACGCCTCGATGCGCTCGCGAACGCGTACGAGCGGCCGGGCGCGTTCGAGGTGATCCTCGTCCAGCAGATCACGCTCAAGCGCGGCGACGAGATCCTCTCGATGTCAAAGCGCGCGGGCACGCTTGTCACGCTGCAAGAGGTTATCGACGAGGTCGGCGTCGACGCCGCGCGCTTCTTCTTCGTGATGCTCTCGACCGACCAGCCGCTGACGTTCGACCTCGAGCTCGCGAAGAAGCAGTCCAACGAAAACCCGGTCTTCTACGTGCAATACGGCCACGCGCGAATCGCTTCGGTGCTGCGCAAGGCGCAGGAGTCGCACGCGACCCACGTTGCGGCGGCACTGCGCGGCGAGGGACTCGGCGTTCTCGCCGGGCCCACCGAGCTCGCGCTCGCGCGGCGGCTCGCCGAGTTCGGTCCGACGGTCGCAGGCGTCGCCCGCGCGCGCGCGCCGCACCGGCTCACGAAGTACGCCCGCGAGGTGGCGGGCGATTTTCACCAGTTCTACGATGCCTGCCGCGTGCTCACCGCGGACGACGCGACCACCACCGCGCGGCTCGGCCTCTGCATCGCGACGAAGACCGTGCTCGCGACCACGCTCGCGCTGTGCGGCGTCGGCGCACCGGACTCGATGTAGTTGCGCGTTCTCATGCTCGGCGGGACGGTCTTTTTAGGCCGCCACGTGGTCGAGACGTTGCTCGCGCGCGGTCACGAGGTCACGGTGTTCCATCGCGGCAAGCGTGGCGCCGAGCTGTTTCCCGAGATCGAGCGCGTGCTCGGCGATCGGACGACCGATCTCGAACGCCTGCCCGCGGACGCGGCGTGGGACGCGGTGGTCGACACCTGCGGCTTCGTGCCCGGCGTCGTCGCAACGAGCGCGCAGGCGCTGCGCGAGCGCGCCGGGCGTTACGTGTTCATTTCCAGCATCTCGGTGTACGACATGTCGCACCCCGCGATCGACGAGTCCTCGCCGACGCTGGAGCTCCCGCCGGACGCGCCGCGGGACGTCATGACGCCGGAAACCTACGGCGCGCTGAAATATCTGTGCGAGCAGGAAGCCGTCGCTGCATTCGGGCCGGACCGCACGCTGATCGTGCGGCCCGGGTTGATCGTGGGGCCGCACGATCCGACGGACCGCTTCACGTACTGGCCGCTGCGCTTTGCGCGCGGCGGCGACGTGCTCGTGCCGGACGCACTGGAGATGCCGGTGCAATACGTCGACGTGCGCGACCTTGCGGAGTTCGTCGTCGACGCGCTCGAGCGCGGGAACACCGGCGTCGTGAACGCGGTCGGGCCCGCGGCGCCGACGACGCTGGGCGCGCTGCTCGACGCATGCGCCGCAGCGAGCAGCTCTCGCGCGAACGTCGTCCGCGTCGACCGCACGTTTCTGCGCCGGTGGGATACGGGACCGTGGATCGATCTGCCCGTGTGGTCCGAAGACGGCTTCGAATACGACGGCATCACGCGCACCGACACGTCGCGGGCGATCGCGCTGGGCCTGCGCTACCGTCCGCTGGAAACGACGATCGCCGACACGCTGCGCTGGGCGCGCGACGAGCGCGGCGACGCGCCGTTCAAAGCCGGGCTCACGCCTGCGCGCGAAGCCGCGCTTTTCGTGCTCGCCGCGCACGAAGGCTCACGACGGTCCTAGTTGCACGCTGACGACCACCGCGTCGGCGACGACCGGCTCCGAGTCCGGCACGGGTTGCGCCTGCATGCGCACGACGTACGGCTGCACGAAGTAACCGAACAGCACTTTCAACAGCGCCGCGGCGGGGATACCGAAGATCAACCCTGGGAATCCGAACAGCTCGCCGCCGGCAAACACCGCGAACATCACCGTGATCGGCGAGACGCCGACCGACTTCTCCATGATCTTCGGAGTGAGCACGTTGTCGGCGACGCGCGCCACGACGAAGATCGCGACCGTCACCCAGATCACCATCCCGGTCCCCTGCGGCACCGCGAGCAGCGCGGCCGCGATTTGCGCGACGAGCATGCCGACGAACGGCACGGCGTAGCCGAGCGCGCAGATCACGGCGACGAGCAGCGCGAACGCGAAATGCGTCGGAAACAGCAGCAGCCACACGGCGGCGCCGACGATCGCGCACAGCAGCACTTGGCCCGCGACGAAATGCCCGAACACCGCGCTGAGCTCGTGCAGCAAGGCGCCGACGCCGGCGCGGCGCCGCGGCGGGATGAACGCGAGGATGCCGTCGCGCACGCCGCCGCCCTGCAGCAAGAAGAACACCGACAGGATGAGGGCCGAGACGCCGATCAGCAGCGCGGTGAACGCGCCGACCACGATCGTGCCGAGGCTGGCGACGGCGGCGCTGATGAATGCCGAGAGACGAACCCCGGCTTCGGTCTGCATGTCGGTGTACGACGGCAGCGGCACGCGGTTGCCCAGCAGATGGCGCAACGTGCCCTCGCTCCGGCGTACGACGTCGCCGGACCACGAGAGGTACTGCGGCGTATGGCCAACCAGCGCGAGGATCTGCGCGTAGCTGATCGGGATGACCACGAGTGCCAGCAGCACGAGCGCGCTCAGCAAACCGGCGTACACCACGGCGATCGCGAGCGCGCGCGGCATGCGCATCTCGAGGCGCGACACGAGCGGAAGCGCGCCGAACGCAATGAACGCCGCGATGAGGAAGATCGCGATCGTGTGCGGGATGCGCGCCGCGAACAGCACCGCGGCGACGAGCACGATCGCCGTGACGACCACGATGAGCGTACGCCGCAGCAGTGCCGGGCTCACAACGCCTTCGTCATCATGCGGCGTTCGGTGACGAAGCCAGCATCGTCGTACAGCGTGCGCGCCGGGGCGTTGTCCTCGGTCACCATCAGGCTCAAGTAGGTCAGGCCTTCGGCGCGCGCGTGCGCTTCGGCGGTGACGAGCAGCGCGCGTCCGACACCGGCGCCACGCGCATGCGGCTCAACCGCCGTGTACGCGACGAACGCTTGTTGCGTCAGCGTCACCTCGTCGGGCATGTCGTAGAGCAGCAGCAAGAAGCCGACCCGCTCGCCCTCGCGCTCGGCGATCAGCGCCGTGTGCCGCCGGCCGAACACGAAGTCGGCCAGCCGGTCGACGGAATAGAGCACGTCGTCGTGGCGGGCGATCCGCACCGCCGAGACGCTGCTCGTCGCCGTGCGCCGGCTGAGGTCGCGCACGAAGTCGCGATCGCCCTCGTCACCCCGGCGGACCGCGACCGTCCCGTTCATGCGTGCGCGAGCACGAGCGCGCCGAGCGCGTCGACCAGCATCGCGTTTTGCTCGGCGGTACCGATCGTGATGCGCAGCCGGCCCGGCATCCCCAGCGCGTCACCGTTGCGCGTGACGATCCCGCGCCGCAGCAGCGCTTCGTACGCAGCGCTCGCCGTGCCGGGCACCGCGACCGCGACGAAGTTCGCCGCGGTCGGGTACGCGTGCAAACCCAGCCGCGCAAACTCGCCTGCGAGGTATGTTTTTCCGGCCTCGTTGACCGCGAGAGAGCGCCGTACGAACTCGTGGTCGTCGAGCGCCGCGAGCGCTGCGACCGCGGCGGGTCGCGACACGTTGAACGGCAAGCGCACCCGTTGCGCGTACGCGATCAGCTCGGGATCGCCGAGCGCGTATCCGAACCGCAGCGACGCGAGCCCGTAGAGCTTCGAGTGCGTGCGCAGCACGACCGTACCCGGGCGCGAGCGTACGTAGTCCGTGGCTTCGACGGAATTGGGCGGCATGTACTCGCGATAAGCTTGATCCACGACCAGCGCGACGCCGGCCGGAAGGGCGCGCGTGAAGCGATCGAACGCGTCGCGCTCGACTCGCGTCGACGTCGGGTTGTTCGGATCGACCACGACGACGATCTTCGTCCGCGGCGTCACCGCCGCGAGCATCGCGTCGAGGTCGTGCACACCGTCGCGCAGCGGCACGATCACGGGCGTCGCGCCGAACAACACCGTGTCCTTGGGGAACAGCGAGAACGTCGGATCGGCCATCACGACCTCGTCGCCGCTCGCGACGAGGGCGCTGAACAGCGTGCGCACGACGTCGTTCGAGCCGTGTCCCACCAGCACGTGCTCGACGCCCAAACCGTACGGCTCGGCGAGCCGGCGCCGCAGCTCGGCGTGATCGTCGTCCACGTACACCTGCAGATCGCCCATCGCGGCGAGCGCCGCCGCCGCTTTGGGCGACGTGCCGAGCGGGTTCTCGTTCGACGACAATTTCACGAACGAATCGAGCCCGTATTTCTTGCGTGCCTGCGACACCGTCGTCCCCGGCGTATACGCTTTCATCGAGGCACCTTCGGGCCGAACGAGCTTCGCGTAGTCGATTTTAATGGCGCTCCGC
>JAXDMA010000107.1:0-15999 GCA_034666305.1 Vulcanimicrobiota bacterium | reverse complement strand
CGGTTCCCGAGGACGCGAAGCCGCTGTTCATTTTCCCGTACGGCGTGTCACGCAACAAGATCGAGCGGGCCGTGCACAACTTGCGCGTTCACGCGTCGATCGCCCGCAAGTGGGACGATGCCGACGTCGTGCTGACGCTCAAGACGCTGGAGCGCAAGGAGTCCGAACGGCTCAAGCAGATCGCCGCGGAGAACGTGCCGATCTACTCGATCAAGACGAACACGACGACGCAAATCCAGAACGCGCTCAAGGACGTGTTCAACTTGCCGTCGCTCGACGTCGAGGAGATCGCGATGCGCGAGGCCGAGGAAGCCGTGTATCAGGTGCTGCTGGATTCGCGCGCCATCGAGCTGACGCCGCAGTCGTCCTACATCCGCCGGATGCAGCACCAGCTGGCGGAGCGCTATCGGGTGCAGTCGCGCTCGACGGGCCTAGAGCCGAATCGCCGCGTGCGGATCTTCAAGGGCCCCGACATCTAAGGCGCTATTTCTCGAGCTGTACGCTTCCGTTGTCGTCGACGATGAGGACGGAGTCGAATTGCAGCAGCTCGCCGTCGACCAGCCGGCGGCTGTGTACGGCGAGGCGGTGTTCGCCCGCGCGCGTCGAGCCGTCGTACGACATGCGCAGCAGCGGGTTCTTGGGGTCGCTCTCCGGAGCGAGGCGCCCCGCTTTGACGAGCATCGCGACGACGCGCTGCTGAACGCGCAGCGGCAGCAGGCGGTACGCGTCGTCGTCGCCGGATAGCGCGGACAGTTCTTGGGCGGCCTTGTTACTCGGGTCGTCGAGATTCTTGCAGAAGCGCACGATCGCGTCCCAGTCGTCCGCGGCGATGCCTTCGAACACGCACGCGATCACGGCCCACTCCACGCCGTCCCGCGTCATCGTGCCCTTGCGAACGATCTTGAGCCGCGCGCGTACCCGTCGCCCGTGCAGGTCGAGGGCCACCTCGACGTGCGCTCCCGGCGGCCCCTCCTTCGAGGCGAAGAGGAGACCTTTTTCGCTGATCTCCAAGCCGAGGCCCGCGACCAGCGCGCCGTCCCTGATCCAACCGACCGGAAAACGGCGCCGCACCCGATCGGCGCCGCGGCGTTCCGACTTGCGCGAACCGAGCCGCTTGAGCAACTCGTTGAACAATCTGACCTCCGCGATGGCCGGGACGGTATGGCCGCGAAGAGCGCCGGGTGCTGGTCACCTTCGAAGGGATCGAAGCCGCCGGGAAGTCGACGCTGATCGCGGCGTTGCACGAGGAGCTTACCACCCGCGGTAACGTCGTCATAGTTACCAGGGAACCGGGCGGTACTCCCCTCGGCGATGCGCTGCGCGCCGTCTTTCTCGATCCCGGGCTCGCGCTCGACCCCATCGCCGAAGTGATGCTCCTCAACGCGTCACGCGCGCAACTGGTCGCCGACGTCATCGCGCCGGCGCTCAAGGCGCGCAGCGTGGTGCTGTGCGACCGGTTCTTCGATGCGACGGTCGCATATCAAGGCTACGGTCGCGGGCTCAACGTCGAGTCGCTGCTGGAGATCTGCCTGACCGCGACGCACCGCATCGCGCCCGACCTCACGTTTCTGATCGACATCCCAGTCGAGCTGTCACAGGCGCGATTGCGCGCGCGCGGCGGCGCCGACAGGCTCGAACGCGAGGGCACGGACTTCCATATTCGCGTGCGCGACGGGTATCTCGCGCTGGCCGAACGCTTCTCGAACCGGTACGTCGTGCTCGAAGGCACGGAGCCGCCCGGCGTGCTCGCCGCCGCTGCCCTAGCGGTGTTCGAGCAGCGTCGCGAAGCGTCGCCGGCATGACGGGGTCACGGCGCGCGTGATCGACGGGAACTTCGACGTCATCGGCGCGGCGGGACCGCGCTCGTTCTTCGAGCACCTCACCGCCGCGACGCTGTCGCACGGGTACCTCTTCACCGGCGCGCAAGGCGTCGGCAAGAAGACGTTCGCGCGCGAGCTCGCGCGTTCGCTGCTGTGCGTGACGCCGAAGCGGACGCTGCTGGGCTGGTGCGGCGTCTGCAGCGGCTGCGCGCAAGTCGAAGCGGGCACGCACCCGGACTCGTATTTTACCGAAGGCCAGCTCAAGATCGGCGACCGCGACGGCGGCGGCTTCCACGATGCGGAAGAGGCGACGGCGCGCGATCTCGTGCGCCAGCTCTCGATGCACTCGTACGCGGGCGGCAAGCGCGTGTTCGTCATCGGCGATCCGGACTTCACGCTGGCCGCCGCGAACGCGCTGCTGAAATTTTTTGAGGAACCGCCGGCGGGCGTCGTGCTGATCCTCACGACGAGCGCGGTCGGGCGCATCCTGCCGACGATCGCCTCGCGGCTCGTCGAGGTGGCGTTTCCGCTGCTGAGCGACGCCGAGGTCGTGCAGATCTTGGAACGGCGCGGCATCGCAAGCGAAGACGCGCAGCGCGCGGCGACCGTCGCAAACGGCAGCGCGACGCGCGCCCTTGCATACCTGGACGAAGGCGAAGGCGCGACGCGCGACGCGGCCGTCGAATGGTTCTTTGCGGCGGCGCAGGGCGGCGAAACCGACGCGAGCGGCTGGGCGACGCGCCCCGCGCTCGAAGCGGGGCTGGAGACGGTCAAGACGCTCGCGCGCGACTGGATCGCGCTCGGCCTCGGCGACGGCGTACCGATCCTCGCGCGCGATCAGCGCGCGCGGCTCGCCGCGCTGCCGTCGCGCGAGCCCGCGGCGTTCGCGAGGATGCTCGCCGCGATCGGGGAGGCCGAGCGCATCGCGCGCACCAACGTCAGCCCGCCGCTCGTCGCCGATCTCGTGCGCATGGCGCTGGCGCCGTCGTCGCGCTAGCGCCTGCGCGCGTTACCAGCGACGCGTGCCGAATGCGGCGTCGGTGTACGTCTTCGTCAGGATCAGCGCGATGTAGCTGACCGCGATACCTTGCAAGAGCGCGCTTACGAGTAAGTTCATGATGAGGCTGTCGCGAAGCATCGGGATCCACGCGCCAAGGTAGACCGACAGAAATGGGACGCCGATCGCGAGCAGCGCGACCGTGACGATCGCGGCGATCGTCGCCGGTAGCGGCGCGCCGCGGACGCGATCGATCGACACTTGGATCGCGGCGCCGCCCGGTACGCCGCCGACGGCGGCGGCGGGAATCGCCCAGAGCACGAACACGACGACGAGCACGATCAGGGCGATCGCGAGCGGCCCGAGTATCGTGCCGGCGTATTGCGCGACGGCGAGCAGCAACGTGAAGCCGAGCGCCGCAAACAGGATGTCGCCGCCGCGGCTGCGCGCCTCGGCCCACCCCTTCTCGAACGACGCGCGCCCGTGCCGCCACGCGTCATCCGCAATGATGCACGCCGCGCCCAGCCCGAACAGCTCGAGCAAGATCACGACGAACGAGGCGAGCTGTCCCGTCAGGCCGCCGACGGTGCCGCCGCGGTACGGCATCATCGTTAGCTGCAAAAAGACGCCGACCACCGCCATGAGCACCGGGACCACGACGATCGACGGGTTGCGCACGAGCAGCGGTACCGCTTTGACGTAGACCGAGAGATCGACGTCGGGACCGGCCGTGCGCCGCATTCGGTTCGGCTAGCCTCGCGCGCCGGCGAGCGCGCTGCCGCAGCCGCACGAGCGCTCGGCCGGGATGGCCGCGATGATCTTGAAGATCGCGTTCTTGACGCGCTCGTTGTTGCTTGCGAAGACCTTCATCACTTCGGCGTGCGACACGGGCTCGACGCCGGTCACGCCTTCTAAGCCCACGTCATAGTCGGTAATGAGCGAGATGTTCACATAGCACATCTCAAGCTCGCGCGCGAGATAGGACTCGGGGTAGTTGGTCATGTTGATGACCTCCCAGCCCAGCGAGCTGAACCACTTCGACTCCGCGCGCGTGGAGAAGCGCGGACCCTGGATCACGACGATCGTGCCCTTGTCATGCGTGTCGATGTCGAGGCTGCGCAGCGCGTCGACCGCGAGCGGGCGAAGCTGCGCGCAGTACGGGTCGGCGAACGACACGTGCGTCGTGACCGGGCCGTCGTAGAACGTGTCCTTGCGGCCGGTCGTGCGGTCGACGATTTGGTCGGCGACGACCATCGAACCGGGCTTCACGCCGGCCTGCAGCGAGCCGCAGGCGGTCGGTCCGATGATGCGCGTGACGCCGAGCGCCTTCATCGCGTATGCGTTCGCGCGGTAGTTGATCGCTTGCGGGGGATAGCGATGGTCCTTGCCGTGCCGCGGCAGGAAGGCCACCTTCTTGCCCGCGATCTCGCCCAGCGCGATCTTGTCCGAGGGCAATCCGTAGGGCGTCTCCACCCAGATTTCGCGCGGGTTCTCGATCAGCGAGTAGAACCCAGACCCGCCGTAGACGCCGATGTCGGCGCGTTCGTCCGTCATGTACATTGCGCGCCTATGTAGGACACCAGCCGCATAATCTCCGCTCGCGCGCACCACGTCTCCCGTAGAGCGCCCGCCAGGGCGCGCCTTTAGCGGGCAAAGCTTCAGCTTTGACCGATAAAGGCTGCTAGTCTAAGAAGTCCGACGGCTTGAGCTCGTCGATGAACTTTTTGAACTTCGTCGGGTCCTCGCCGTCGCCGCCGTCCTTGTCCGGAACGGTTTCCTCCAGCGCGATTTTGTCGCTGACGAAGATCGGCGCTTGCATGCGCAGCGCGAGCGCGATGCCGTCGGACGGGCGCGCGTCGATTTCCTGAACCTCGCCGTTCGTGCGCACGATCAGCTTGGCGAAAAACGTCGAGTCCTTGATGTCGTGGATGATGATCTGCTCGAGTTTCGCGGAGAGCGATTCGAGCAGCGTGCGCATGAGGTCGTGCGACAGCGGGCGCGGAACCGCGGTCCCCTCGAGCGCCAGCGCGATCGCCGTGGCCTCGAACGGGCCGATCAGGATCGGGAGGTAGCGCTTGCCTTCGAGATCCTTGAGGATGACGACCGGGTCGTGCGTGAGGAGATCGATTCCCAGCTTGTCGACCTTCATCTGCCGCATCGGATGGTACTCCTGGGGGGTCGGTACCGACTCCTCCGCGTACGAAGGCGCACCGTGGCATTGTCGTGCGGTATCGTCGGTCTTCCCAACGTGGGAAAGTCCACCATCTTCAACGCGCTCACGCGCTCGGCGCAGGCGCTGGCCGCGAATTATCCGTTCGCGACCATCGAACCCAACGTCGGCGAGGTCCCCGTCCCCGACCCTCGGCTCGGCATGCTGGCCGACCTCAGCCGCTCCGAGAAGATCGTGCCGGCCACCATGCGCTTCGTGGACATCGCGGGGCTGGTGCGCGGCGCATCGAGCGGCCAGGGGCTCGGGAATGCGTTTCTGTCGCACATCCGCGAAACGGACGCGGTCGCGATGGTGGTGCGCTGCTTCGAAGACTCCAACGTCACGCACGTCGAGGGCGACCCCGATCCGCTGCGCGACATCGAGATCGTCAACATCGAGATGTCGCTGGCCGATCTCGCGTCGCTGCAAAAGCGGCGCGACAAGCTGCAGCGCGAGGTGCGTGCGAACCCGAAGGAAGCGCCCAAGCTCACGGCGCTCGACGCGCTGATCGCGGCGCTCGAGAACGGCACGCCCGCCCGCGCGTTCGCGCCGGGTTCGCCTGAAGCCGAGATCGCGCGCGAAGCGTTCTTGCTCACGGCCAAGCCGATGCTCTACGTCGCCAATGTCGACGAGGCGCAGATCACCGAGCTCGGCGCGATGGCGCGCGCGGTGTTCGCGCACGCGAAAGCCGAGAACAGCCGCGCGATCGCGTTCAACGGCAAGATCGAATCCGAGTTCGCCGGGATGAGCGACGCCGACGTCGCGGAGTTCCGCTCCGACTACGGCATCACGACGGGCGGGCTCGACCGGCTCATCGTCGAGGCCTACGACTTGCTCGGCCTCATGACGTTCCTGACGACGGGTCCCAAAGAGTCGCGTGCGTGGACGATCGGCAAAGGCACGAAGGCGCCGCAGGCGGCGGGCACGATCCATAGCGACATCGAGCGCGGTTTCATCCGCGCCGAGATCGTGTCGTACGACGACTACGTGACGTTGCAGACCATGGACGCGATTCGCAGCGCGGGCAAGCTGCGCTCCGAGGGGAAGGACTACGTCATGCAGGAGGGCGACGTCGTCGAGTTCCGCTTCAACGTCTGATGGCCGGCGCCGGCGTATCGGCGGGGTTCATCGGGCCTGGAACGATGTAAACGCGCGTGTGCCAGGGATAGACACTGATCGTTCCGGTCAGCTCACCGGCAAACAAGATCAGGATCACGAAGATGCCGCACGACGCGTAGGCGCGTGCACCCGCTCCTTTGCCCGTGCGAAACACGCGCGAGAACGCGAACACCGGGAGCGCCATTGCAGCCGTCCACAGCGCGAGGAACCACGCGTCGGTCATCCCGGGCAGCGCGGTGCGCAGCATCGCGGGGAACACGGTCGCGAGAAAAAACCCCGCGGCGCCGAACGCGAGCCCGGCGAGCGCTCCAAAGGCTGCGGACAGGGCCGCCATGACAGGATGCGGCGGTTCGTCAGCGCCGTACATCGCTTGCTCCGAACCGCCGCATCGTGCGCGTTAGGCGGGCGTGATGGGTCCGCCGGGGCCGGGGCCCGGCGCGTACGGAGGCGGCGCGTAGCCGCCGCCGCCTAGGCGCGCCTGTAGCTCGCGCAGCTCGCGCTGGATCGGCCATTCGGTGAACGCGAGCATGATGAAGATGATCAATGCGCCGATGAACGGGACGAAGATCAGCAAGCAGAGCAGGGGATTGTATCCCGTCTTCTTGATGATCAAATAGTAGATCGCCACGATGATCACGATGAAGATCAGGCCGAAGATCAGCGCCACGCCGCTGCCGAGCAGCGCGGCCATTCCCGCAGCTTGGTCGTAGTTGGGACTGGTGGTTGTCGTCTGAGCAAGCAGTTGCATTCCGCGGATTTTGCGTGGACCAAGCGAGCGTCCCTGCGTCTTGCCGGGCATGACGTCCGGTACGGCCGCCGGCACGGGGCTTCGCCACATGGAGCACGCGGTGCCAGGGGTTTTCGCCGAATGTCCTAAAGGGTCAGGACGGCTCAGGAGGCCATTGTCTCGATGTCCACAGCCGTAACCGGCACGACAGCGGTTCGCGAGGTCAGCGTTTTCGGTGACGCGATCGCGTATTTCAACGAAGCGGCCGCGCTGCTCAACCTTGATCCCGGGATCAAGGCGATCCTCACCCATCCGTCCCGGCAGATCATCTTCTCGATCCCGTTCCAGCGCGACAACGGCGGGATCGAAGTGTTCACGGGCTACCGCGTGCAGTACAATTTCGCGCGCGGACCTGCCAAGGGCGGTATCCGCTTCCATCCCGGCGTCACGCTGGATGAAGTCACCGCGCTCGCGTTTTGGATGACGTGGAAATGCGCCGTCGTCGACCTGCCGTTCGGCGGCGGCAAGGGCGGCGTGACGTGCGATCCCAACACGCTCTCCATGGCGGAGATCGAGCGCATCACGCGGCGCTACGCCGCAGAGCTCGTCGAAGTGATCGGGCCGGACAAAGACGTTCCCGCGCCCGACGTCAACACGACGTCGCAGCACATGGCGTGGATCATGGACACGTACTCGATGCACGTCCGGCAGAATACGCCGGGCGTCGTTACCGGGAAGCCGCTCGAGATCGGCGGATCGCGCGGTCGCGTCGAAGCGACGGGCCGCGGCGTGTCGATCGTCGCGCTCGACGAGATGGCGCGGCTAGGGATCGATCCCAAGGGCGCGCGCGTCGTCGTGCAAGGCTTCGGCAACGTCGGTTCGATCGCGGCGAAGATGTTCGCCGACCGGGGCTGCAAGATCGTCGGGATCAGCGACGTCACGGGCGCGTACGTGAACGAGAGCGGGCTCGACCTCGACGGCGCGATCGCGTACGCGCAAGAGCATCACTCGCTCGACGGGTATCGCGGCGGCGAGAAGATGTCGAACCAGGCAATGCTCGAGGTCGACTGCGACGTGCTCGTGCCGGCGGCACTCGAGAAGGTGCTCACGGTCGACAATGCGTCGCGCATCAAGGCCAAGCTCATCGTCGAAGGCGCGAACGGCCCGACGACGCCTGAGGCCGATCACATCTTCGCGAAGAACGGGATCGTCGTGATCCCCGACATCATGGCGAACGCCGGCGGCGTGACCGTGTCGTACTTCGAGTGGGTTCAAGATCGCCAGGGATACTTTTGGAAAGAGTCCGAGGTGAACGAGCGGCTTCAGGAAGTCTTGCTCGATAACTTCACCGTGTTGCGGGAGATTGCTGCGGCGCGTGGGATTTCGTATCGGACTGCGGCTTATATGGTGGCTATCGATCGGGTTGTGAAGTCGCTCAAGGCTCGCGGGGTTTACGCCTAAGCGCTTAGGCATTTCGCGTGGTCGCGGGGACGACGCATTACTATGTCGGGGACGCGGCCCTCACACTTCGTGTGCGAGGGCCGCTTCGTGCTCGCGTCGCTCCCGCGCATCCTGCGCCCCGCTCGCTCTCAGACCCCGCCATAGTAACGCGTCGTCCCCGCGACCGGCACGATCGTGTTCGATCGGCGTGGTGGGTGGGTTGCGGGGGCGTGGAGTTGCCGGGCGCGGTGGCACCGCGCACGTCGCTCGGCGCGATTTCTTCTTAGATTCGGCGGTCCAGTTCTTGGACTTGCGAGGCGCGGGTTGGCGGGACTACCTGTTCTATGGACGGTTCTTGGGTTGGGGCTTCGGCCTTTTCCCACGCGGAGTAGCCGCCTTGTAGGATGCGGACATCTTTGTAGCCGTTGGCCGTCAGTTTTTCCGCGATTTGCTTTGTGAGATCGCCGTTGCCGTGTTCGTCGTATAGGATTACCGGCTTGTCTTGGGCGATCGGGATTGTCAGGTGGTCCGGGGTGAGCAGGTCGTGCGGGCGGTAGCGGACTGCGCCGCGGATCTCGCGGTGGCCGCCGTGCTTGCCGACGTTGAGGATCGTTGCGCCTGAGTCCGCGAGCGTGCGCAGTTCTTCGACCGTGGTTTCCATCTCCGGCATCGTACCCGGCAGACGGCGGAACCGAACGAATCGGGCGATTTCGCTCGCTTTGGGCGGCATGGGTGCGAGGAGCCTTGCGGCGGATCGCGCAGTACGGATGAATGCATAGGTTCCGCCGCGCGCTCGCGCTTTCGATGCTTGCAGTGCTGGCCGCGCCCGCCGCGGGCGTTGCGCAGCAGGCGCCCATCGTCGTTGCGCCGATTGCGTTCACGCAGCGTACGCTGCCCAATGGGCTTCGGGTCATCGTCGTCGAGGACCATCGAACGCCGACCGTCGCGATCGACGTCGGATACGACGTGGGGGCGAAAAGCGATCCGGCGGGGCGATCCGGGTTCGCGCACTTGTTCGAGCATCTCATGTTCAAAGGGACCGCGAACGTGAAGCCCGAGTCGATGGACCGGTTCACCGAGGACGTCGGCGGCTACAACAACGCGTACACGGCGGACGACATCACGAACTACTACGAGGTCGTGCCGTCGAATCACCTCGAGCGGCTGCTGTGGGCCGAGGCCGATCGGATGGCGCGTCTCACCGTCGACCAGCCGAACTTCGTTACGGAGCGCAAGGTCGTGATCGGCGAGTACGATCAGTCGATTCTTTCGAGCCCGTACGGCATGCTCCACGAGCTCGCGAACGGCGCGTACACCAAGCATCCGTACTTGCGCGGCGTCATCGGAAACCCGGATCAGCTCAATGCCGCGTCGCTCGCCGACGTCATCGCCTTTCACACGACCTTTTACCGTCCCGACAATGCCGTGCTCGTGCTGGTCGGCGATTTGGATCCCGCGCAAGCGAACGCGTGGGTCGACAAATACTTCGGCGCGTTGACAAAACCGGCGGCCGCGATTCCGCGGGTAACGATCGCGGAGCCCGAGCAGAAGCAGCAGCGACAGATTTCGTACGTCAGCAAGAACGCGCCGCTGCCTGCGACGTTGATCGCGTATCACATTCCGGCCTCGAAGGCGGCGGACACCGCGGTGCTCGATGTGATCGAGGCGCTGCTCGGGCGCGGCCCCAGCTCGCGGTTTCGCGTTGCGATCGTCGACGGCGGCCTCGCTTCGCAAGCGGTTGCCAACGCCGACAGCCGGCAGCAGTCGGGACTTTTCGATGTCTACGCGATCGCGAACGCCGGGCACACGACCGGTGATCTGCAAGCTGCGCTCGAGAAACAGGTCGCGCGCCTGCGGGACGAGCCCGTCCCCGCGGACGAGCTCGACAAGGCCAAGACGCAGACGGTCGCGGCCCTCGTTCGGCGGCTGCAGACGCACGACAACGTCGCGCAGGCGCTCGTTCGCGCGGCGGTGGTCGACGGCGATCCCGGTGCGGTGAACCGGCTCGCGGCAGAATACGGCGCGGTCACCGCGGCCGACGTGCAGCGCGTCGCGCGCACCTATCTCACGGTCGCGAACAGCACGGTTGTCGCGTATCAAACCGCCGCGCCGTCGGGCGCGCAAGGAGCAGCGAAGTGAAGCGCGCCGATGTACTCACGGTCCTTGCGTTTGCGGGCGGCGTGCTCGCATCGGCTGCATCGGCGAGCGCGCAGGAGAGCCAGTCGGTTCCCGGGGCCGTTTCGACGCCGCCGCCGCCCGCGGCGCCGCGTACGGTGCACTATCCCACGCCGGTCGCGACGACGCTTCCCAACGGGTTGCGCGTGCTCGCGGTACGCGTACCCGGCAGCGCACTGGTCGCTGCCGATCTGACGGTACCTGGCGGCGCGGTTGACGATCCGGACGCGACGCCCGGCGTCGCGTCGCTCACTGCGTCGCTGCTGACGCGCGGCACCGCGACGCGTTCGGCGAACGACGTTGCATTCGCGCTCGACGCGCTCGGCGCCACGCTGATCGCCGTTCCGAGCAGCGATCGTACCGACGTTGTTACCGACGCCGTCACCGCCCGTTTTCCGGCCGCGCTGACGCTGCTTGCCGAGGCGGTGCGCCGGCCTGCGTTCGCGCCGGCGGAGCTCGTGCTCGCAAAGCAGCGCGCGACCAGCAGCGTCACGCTGCAGAACGGCTCGCCGTCGATGCTCGCGAACCTGGTCGCCCAGCGCACGCTGTTCGCGGGCGCGTTCGGGCGCCCGGTCTCGGGTACCGCGCGTTCGATCGCGGCGATCGATCGCGAGGCCGTTCTCGCCTACCATCGCGCGCATTATCGTCCGGACGGTGCGATCCTTACCATCGGCGGCGATCTCGCGCCGAGCGACGCGTTCGCGCTCGCGCAAACCGCATTTGGTGACTGGAGCGCGCCGCCGGGCCCCGCGCCGACGCCGGCGCCCGCCGTCGCCGCCGTGCCGCGCGTCGTCGTGGTCGATCAGCCCGCTGCGGGGCGCACCGCAATCGTGGTCGCGCGTGCCGGACCGCTGCGCACGTCGCCTGATTGGGCGGCGGCAATGGTCGGCAACGCCGTGCTTTCGGGGTACTCCGGCCGCCTCAACGAGGAGATCCGCGTCAAGCGCGGCCTGTCGTACGGCGCGGGCTCGACGTATTCGAGCGGACGTTACGCCGGGAGCATCCTCGCGAGCACGCTCGTCGAGCATGCGAAGGCGTCGGAAGCGCTCGACATCATGCTCAGCACGATCTCGTCGCTCGGCAACGGTGCACCGGCCGGCGCGGACGAAATCCTCGCGCGCCGGACCTCGCTCCTGGGCGGCATGGCGAGTGGGCTCGAGACCACCGCCGGGCTCGTGCGCGGCGTCGCGTTGAACGCGTTCGCGGGGCTGCCGCTCGACGCGCTCATCAGCACGCCCGCCGCCCTGAGCGCCGTCGAACCCGGCGCGGTCACGCGCTTCGCGGCCTCGGGATTGTCGCAGCCGCCGGCCATCGTGCTCGTCGGCGACTCGTCGAAGTTCATCGACGCGGTGCGCAAATCACATCCAAACGTGGTGGTCGTCAAAGCGGCGGACCTCGATCTCACGAGCCCTGCGCCGGCGCGGCAGCCCTGAGCCCGCGCAGGCGCAGCGCGCTCGCGACCGTCGCCACGGCCGCGCAGCCACACGCGAGCCACAGCACCGCGGGCGCCGCGTGTGCGACGACGTCGCGCGGGGCAGCGCCCGCGACGGCGGACGCCCCGAACGCGCCGAAGACGATCGCAACGAGCGCCGCACCAACGGTCTGACCGCTGACGCGCATGGCGGCGAGCAGTCCGGCGGCGCTCGTGCTTTTCTCGCGCGGCGCGCTGCCGATCAGCTCGCGGTTGTTGGGCGATTGGAAGAACCCGAAGCCCAGCCCGCACACGATCCCGCGCAGCACGATGTCCGCTGGGTGCGGGTTCGCGGGGAGCATCGCGTACAGCGCTAGGCCCGCGGTGAATACCGCGAGCCCGGCCGTTGCGAGGATGCCGACCGGGAAACGGTCGGAGAGCCGGCCGGCGAGCGGCGCGACGATCGCGACCGCGAGCGGCCACGAAGTCAGCAGCAGCCCGGATTGGAGCGGCGTCTTGCTCAAGGCTTCCTGGAAGAAGAACGGCAGCGCGACGAACGCGAGCCCTTGCGCGGCGAACGTGGCGAAGCCCGTCGCGCTCGCTGACGAGAACGCCGAAATGCGGAACAAGTCCAGCGCGATCATCGGGCGCGGCAGCATGAACTGGCGCCGCACGAACACGATCCCGGCGGCGATGCCGATGACGACGCGCGTAGCGATCGTCCAGGACGGCTCGTGGCGCGCGAAGCCGTCAAGTCCCCAGATCGTCAGTGCGAAACCGAGCGCGCTCGTGAGGACGCTGGGCATGTCGAGCCAGCCGCGGTTGCGTGCCTCTTTCGGCAGCGCGCTGTTGAGCGCGACGTTCACGATGCCGAACGGGACGTTGATCGCGAACAGCCACGGCCACGGCAGGACGGCGAGGACGAAGCCGCCCAGCGCGGGACCGGCGGCGGCGCTCGTCGCGACGACGAGCGCGTTGATCCCGAGCGCGCGCCCGAGCTGCGCGTGCGGGAAGATTTCGCGCACGATTGCCGGCGTGATCGCCATGATCGCCGATGCGCCGAGCCCTTGCAGCACGCGCGCCGCGATCAGCAGCGGGAACGAGCGCGCCGCGGCGCACGCGAGCGAGCCGGCCACGAATACGATCACGCCTACCCGGTAGACACGCGCCGGTCCGCGCAACTGTCCGAGCGCCGCGAACGCGAGCAGCGAGGCCGTCACGGCGAGCTGGAAGCCGTTGACGACCCAAATCGATTCGGCCGGCGACGCGCCCAGGTCGCGCGCGATCGTCGGCAGCGCGGTGTTCGCGATGGAGCCGTCGAGCACGGCCATCGTTGTCGCGACGGCCAGCGCGAGGTACGCGATCCGCCGCCGCGGCAGCGGCAGGCCGTCGGAATGGTCGGGCGGAGGTGTCAGCGTTGTGCTTCGAGCGCCGTGATGCGGTGCTCGTGCTTGTCGAGGCGCTCGTCGCGCTCGTCGAAGCGGCGCATCATGCGGTGGTCGATCTCGGCAAAGCGTTGGTTCATCTCGCTTCGCAATGCGTCGATCTTGCCGTTCACGCTGTCGAAGCCGTGTTCCATAGCTTCTTTCAGGCTCGTGAAACCCTTCAGAATGATGTCGTCAGTCACGCTCTCATTGGACATGATGAGTATTACCGCGCGCTGTCCATCAGGTGAACGCTTGTTCGGCGTGGTACGAGCTGCGGGAGAGCGGGCTCGAGACGACTTGCACGAAGCCTTTCGCGTCGCCGGCGGCTTTGAGGCGCGCGAACTTTTCGGGCGTGACGAACTCTTCGACTTCTAAGTGGCGCTTGGTGGGCCGCAGGTACTGGCCCATCGTGAAGATGTCGACACCGATCGCGCGCGCGTCGTCCATCACGTGCTCGACTTCCGCTTCCGTTTCGCCCAGCCCGAGCATCAGCGACGTCTTCGTGTACGTCACCTTGCCGGATTTCTTCGCGTGCTCGAGGATGCGAAGCGACTGGCGGTAGTTTGCGCGGCGGTCGCGCACGGACGCCTGCAGCCGGTCCACCGTTTCCAGATTGTGCGCCAGCACTTCAGGCTGGGCATCGAGCACGATGTCGAGCGCGGCGAGATCGCCCGCGAAGTCGCCCGTGAGGCACTCGACCTTCGCGTCGGGAACCTGCTTGTGGATCATGCGCACCGTGTTGGCGAAGATCGCCGCGCCGCCGTCGGCGAGGTCGTCGCGGTCGACCGCGGTGAGCACGAGATATTTCCAGCCCAGCTCCGCGACGGCTTGCGCCACGCGCAGCGGTTCCATCCAATCGACCTCGCCCTTCGGCGAACCCGTCTTGACGTTGCAGAAATGGCAGCCGCGCGTGCACGTGTCGCCGAGGATCATGATCGTCGCCGTCCCGGCGCCCCAGCACTCGCCGATGTTCGGGCACATCGCCTCTTGGCACACCGTGTGCAGGTCGAGGCGGCGCACTTCGCCGAGCACGTGCTCGTACGAAGGACCCGACGGCAGGCGGACCTTGAGCCATTCCGGCTTGCGTTTGGGGCCTTCGAAAGGCTCAGGACCGGGCGTGATGAGATCGATCGTGTTCATGCGGATTCCGCGACAGGGTTCGACGGGAACGGAAGCGGCGCCCCCGGCGGGAGTGTTTCGCGCTCGAAATCCGTACCGAATCCGCCTTCGAGCGAGTCGAGCAGAACGTCGCGCGCCTCGGCCCACGTGACGTCGCGTCCGAGCTGCGCGGAGATCGACGTGATGCCGAACTGCGGCGTGCCGCACGGTGTAATCAGGCGGTCGTAATCCAGCGAAGTGCACGCGTTGAGCGCGAGCCCGTGCATCGACGTCATGCGCCGCACCGCGATCCCGATCGCGCAGATCGCGTCGTCGCCGACGTAGACCCCGCGATGCTCGCTGCGCGGCTGCGCCGCGATGCCGAACCGGTACAGCGCTCCCGTGACGGCCGTTTCGAGCGCGGACACCAGCGGCACGACCTCGCGAAACCGCTCGAGCCGGCGAATCGGGTACACGACGACTTGCCCAGGCCCGTGGTAGGTCACGTCGCCGCCGCGCTCGACCTCGACGACGTCGACCCCGCGTGCGGCGAGCAGTGCGCGCGGCAGGAGGACGTTCGCCTCCTTCGCGCTGCGTCCCAAGGTGATCACCGGTTCATGTTCGACGACGAGCCAGGTGTCCGGCGCGCGGCCTTCCGCGACGGCCGCGTGAAGCGCGCGCTGCAGGTCGAGCACCGGCGCGTAGCGCCGGCGTCCGAGGTCGAGCAGCCGCGCCGAAGGTGCCATACGTTCGCATGACCCCGCTCGCGGGCGCGCGGTTCCGTGCGGACCGGCATCGAAAGGAACGGCGGCCGGATTGGTACATAACGTGCGACCATGAGCTCCCGCGTGCCGCCCGACGTTCTCGCGGCGACCCACGACATCGCGCTTGGTGAAGGGTGGTTTCCGGCCGAGCAATTGCGCGGCACGACGTTTCGCTGGGTCGAAAACGACGCGGTCATCCACGTTGCGGCGCTCACACCGCTCGCGCACACGCTCTGCGTCGTCGTGGAACCCGGACCCGGTGTCGGGCTCGCGGCGTTCGAGCTCACCGCGCGCGGCGTCGACGGCAGCGAGATCGGCAAAGCGCTGGTCGCATCGAAAGAAGTCGTCCGGTTCGCGCTGCCGCCCGAACGCCCGCGCGTGTTCAGCGTCGTGCTGCACGCGAGCGGCGGCGGCGGGACGAGTCCGAACGATCCTCGGCGTTTGAATTTTCGCGTGTTCGACGTGTCGGTCGAGCGCGAGCAAGACGTGTTCCCGTCGTGGGCCGTTCCGGCAGCCGGATTCTACCCGCTCGAACGCCACGCGGGAAGCAGCTTTCGCTGGGTCCACGGCGACGCGTCGGTCGACATCGTCCAGGGGCACGGCGACACGCTGACGTTCGATGCGGAGTCCGGACCCGGCCTCGAATCGAAGCGCTTCCTACTCCACGTGCTCGGACCCGACGGCCAGAACGTGACCAGCGCCGAGATCGCGTCGCGCACGAACGTTCGCGTACCGCTGGAACGGTTTGAAAACGGCGCCAGCTTGACCCTGCACGTCGAGGGCGGCGGCCGCCGCGTGGAAGGCGACCCGCG
>JAXDMA010000106.1:0-5341 GCA_034666305.1 Vulcanimicrobiota bacterium | reverse complement strand
CAGCCTCGTGCTCGTCGGCGGCGAAGCCGGCATCGGCAAGACGCGGCTCGTCCGTGAGTTCGCCGCGTTTTGCGAAGCGCACGGCGCCCAGGTGTACACCGCCGGAACGACGCTGCCCGAGACGGTGCCGTACCAGCCGTTCGTGACGCTGCTGCGCGTCGTCGCGCCGCTCGCCGCGACGGTGTCCGTCGATCCGTTATGGCTGAGCGCGATCTCGGCGCTGGCGCCGTCGGTCGCGGAGCACGCCCCCGATCTGCCGCCGCTGCCTGCGGTCGATCCCGGCCGCGAGCGCATTCGCCTTTTTGAAGCGTGCAGCAGCGTGTGGGAAGCGGTCGCGACCCGGCGTCCCGTCGTCCTCGTGATCGAAGACGTGCAGTGGGCCGGCGCGGCGACGCTGGGGCTGCTCGAACACCTCGCGCGCGGTGCGTCGCGCAGCCGCGTCTTGATCGTTGCGACCTACCGCGAGGACGACCTCGCACTGAGCCATCACTTGCGGGCGACACGCCGGCGGCTCGAACGCGACGGAAGCGCGTCCCACATCGCGCTGTCGCGCCTGGACCGCGATGAGGTCGAAGAGCTCGTGCGCACGCTCGGCGGATTCGACGACCCCGCGGCGCTCGCACGCGGCCTCCACGAGCGCAGCGACGGCAACCCGTTCTTCCTCGAAGAGACCTTGCGCGATCTCGGCGAGACGGGTCGCCTGCGCGAAGCGGTTGCGCTCGCGGAACCGCTCGGCGGACGCATACCGCCGGCCGTGCGCGACGTGCTTGCCGCGCGCATCGCGCGCTTGAGCGAGCGCGCGATGACGCTCGCGGAAGTCGCCGCGGTCATCGGCCGCGGCTTCGACGTGGAACTGCTGCGCGAGACGACCGGCTGGCTCGAAGCGACGGTGCTGGACGCGCTCGGCGAGCTCACCGACCGGCGCATCGTGGGCGAGCAGGACGCAGGCGCCGGATTCGACTACGCGTTCGGGCACCATCTGACGCAGACGCTGGTGTACGACGGCGTCGCGCCGCAAGCGCGCGCGCGCCGGCATCGCCGCGTCGCGCACGTCATGACGGAGCTCTACGCGGATCGCGGCGACGAGGTTGCGGCGGAGCTCGCACTGCATTGGGATCGCGGCGGCGAACCGGAGCTCGCCGCCGAGCGGTATCTGCTCGCTGCACGCCGCGCCCTCGACGTGCACGGCAACGATGACGCCGCGCGCATCCTCGTGCGCACGCTGGAGCTGAGCACGTCGCGCCGCGTTCGCTTCGAGGCGCTCTTGCTGCGCGAGCGGATCGCGGCGGCTGCCGGCGATCGCGCGCTGCAGGCCGAGATCACGGCCGAGCTGACGCATCTCGCACGGTCGGTCGACGACGAGGACGCGCGCTGTACCGTGCTCGAGCGCCGGATCGCGCTTGCAAACGTGACCGGCGATCGCCGCCGCGAGCGCGTGCTGCTCGCGCTGCTGCGCCGCCGCGCGCGCCGCTCGGGCGCCGTGCGCTGGCAAGCCGCGTATCTGGAAGGCGAAGCACGATACCGGCGCGCGGTCAACGAGTTCGGCGCCGCGCGCGATGCCTTCGCCGAGCTGATCGCGCTCACCGAGCGCACGGGCGACCGAAGCGCGCACGCCAACGCGCGCCTCGCGTTCGCCGACACCTACATCTACGAA
Source organism: Vulcanimicrobiota bacterium (assembly GCA_034666305.1). GTDB lineage: Bacteria > Vulcanimicrobiota > Vulcanimicrobiia > Vulcanimicrobiales > Vulcanimicrobiaceae > Vulcanimicrobium. Next base: position 3,687 of record JAXDMA010000106.1, on the reverse strand, counting down.
GGGCGGCTGGACGAGGCGTATCGCGCGCTCGACGAACTCCGCGCCGCGGTGCATGCCGGCGGCGACCAAGGTGCGCTGGTCCGCACGCTCATCGCCTTCTCGCGCGCGGCGCTGGCGCAGCAGGACTACGCCGCAATGTCACGCTTCGCCGGCGAAGCGCACGACGTGAGCCGCGCGATCGGCGATCGGGAGGGCGAGGCGCTCGCGCTGCACACGATCGCGAACGGCCTCGTGTACACGTTCCGTGTCGGCGACGCGGAGTCGTACTATGTGCGCGCGCTCGAGCTCTACGAACGCATCGGGCACCGCGTCGGCCTCGCAAGCATTTTCGTCGACCTCGGGTTATTCCACACCGAAGTGGGCTTGCTCGACCGCGCGCTCGAATTGTACGCACGCGCCCGCGAAATCGCGGAAGAGATCGGTTTTCCGTTCGTGGCGTGCGTCGAGCGAATCGATGCCAGCTATTGTTACCGGCTGCGCGGCGACCTCGCTGCGGCGAAGGAAAGCGCCGAGGCGGCGCTCGCGATCGCGCGCGAGATCAAGTCGCAGCACCTCGAGTCGGCGGCGCTGGGAACACTGGGCGCTGCCGAGTGCGCGCTCGGCGACAACACGGCCGCGATCGCGCACCTCGCGCGCGCGGTCGAGCTGCGCCGACCTGCCGGCGCGACGCCGCGGTTGGGGGACAACCTGTGCGCGCTCGCCCTCGCGTCCGCGCGCGCGGGCGATACGCAAGGGGCGCGCGACGCGGCCGACGAGCTGCTCGCCCTCTACGACGCGAACCCCAAGATCGCACCGCAGCCCACGGAGTGGCTATGGACCGCAGCGCAAGTCGCGCTCGCGAGCGACCGCGCCGACGCCGCACACAAACTGCTGCGTCAGGCGCACTCGGTGATGCAAGCCCGCGCGGCCGTCATCGACGATGCAGCCACGCGGGCGGCGTATCTCGCGCTTCCGTTCAACCGCGCCGTCGCGGAAGCGCCGGCGGTCGCGACTTAGGGCCGCGCCTCGTACACGAGGTTGAACGGCGTCTCCGTTGCGCGGCGGAACTTCGTGTAGCCCGCTTCGGTGAAGATCGCGCGCATGCGCGCTTCGCCGGATTGCGCGCCCAGCGCAAGGCCCGGTTCCTGCGACAAGCCCGCGGGCGTGCACAGGATCGTCGACGCGGCATAGAACAACCGGCCGACCGGGTTGAGGTTGTCCTCGAGCTTGTCGTTCGCGAAGGGCTCGACCATCATGAACGTGCCGCCGGGCGCGAGCGCCTCGCGCATGTGCTTTGCGGCGCCGACGGGATCGCCCATGTCGTGCACGCAGTCGAAGCACGCGATGAAGTCGTAGTCCTTGCCGGGGAACGTTTGCGCCGATGCGACCTCGAAGCGCACGCGGTCGGTAACGCCCGCTTTTTCGGCCGCACGCCGCGCGGCCGCGATCGAGCCGTCGTGGTAGTCGTAGCCGACGAACGTCGATTTCGGATACGCCTTCGCCATGACGATCGTCGAGGTGCCGAGTCCGCAGCCGACGTCCGCGACGGATGCGCCGGCTTTGAGCTTGGCCTCGACGCCGTCGAGCGCCGGGATCCACTCGGGCACGAGATGCGCGTTGTAACCAGGCCGAAAGAAACGTTCCGTTGCGCCGAACAGCCGCTGGTCGTGCTCGTGCCAGCCGAAGCCGCGGCCCGTCTTGAACGATTCGCTGATGTGCGGCTCATCGGCATAGAGCGTTTGCGCGATTTGGTAGAGCCCGCACAGCAGCACGGGGCTCGACTCGTCCGCGAGCACCGGCTGGTGTTCGGGCGGCAACGTGAACTTCTCCGTGGACGGATCGTATTCGAGATAGCCGCTCGCGGCTTGGTTCGCAAGCCACTCGCGCACGTAGCGTTCATGCGTGCCGGTCTTTTCGGCGAGCGCTTGCGACGTCAGCGGGCCGTGCTCCGCGAGCGCGCGGTACAAACCGAGCCGGTCCCCGATGATGACGAGCGCGCCGGTGGCAGCCGCGCCGACCTCGACGACCATCTTGCCGACGAACGCGTGGAGCTTCGCCTCGTCGAACGGCGCGGCGGTCGCGGCGGTCACGCGCGCTCCTCGCGCAGCCCGGACTTGATCATGTCGCGCAGTTCGGGGCCGTCCTGATGGCCGTGGCTGCTGACGGCGTGCTGCGACGCAGCGGCGAGCACCTCGTCGGGCGTTCCGGAGATCTTCAGCGAACAGTTGTTCTCGCTCGGAAACTCGCGGCAGTCGATGTACGAACGAACGGTTGTGGCCACGTCGGACCCTCCAAAGCTGGCGTGATGCGAGGCACCCCGCAGCCAGAGTAGTCCGGCACCGTCTCAAGACCGTCTCAATTGGCCCGGCGGTCGTACGTTCGCAGCCTACTCGATGCCATACGGACTATCGAGAGCCAGCTTCCACGTGTCGTCCGGCTGTTTCCTCGCAATGTCTGTGGCGGTGCCGACCCAAACCTTAACGTCGCCTGACGATGAGACTGTTCTTGTTGTCCACTCCACGACGACGAGTACAAGGTCATCCCCAGCAGAAATGATCTTGCGGATGTTCAGCTCTAGGTCGGGCTTAAACGCAAACCTGGCGCGGAACATTTCACGCAATTCGGCCGCGCCACGCACGACATGACCCGATTTCAACACGAAGCATGCCTGGGGCTCGTAACAAGCCACGGTCGCGTCGATGTCTCCGGCATTGAACGCCTTCAGGAGAGCCGGATAGATATCTGCCGGGGCGTCCCCGTAGCCCATTCGAATCTCCTCCGCGCAACGCAGACTAGGTCCTGCTGCCTGCCCGCATCCAACACGCGGGGGGTTGCCGTGACTTCATCGACAGCGGTTCGGTTGCGTGGGTTTGATCACGTATTGTGATCGACGAGCGCGCATCTGGGCGATGACGGATTCGAACCGCCGACCATCTCCGTGTAAAGGAGCCGCTCTCCCGCTGAGCTAATCGCCCGCCCGCGTCCGGTGGCTTTCGGCGCGCGGGAGAGGCGTTCCCGGATGGGAATAGGCGTCCGGGATGCAGCAGCGCCGGTTAGCTCTCGACGATTCCCGCCCGATCTGGCGGGCGATGCTCGTGTTCCTGGTGCCGGTGATGCTCAGCAATATCTTGCAGTCGGCATCGGCCACGTTCAACAGCATCTATCTCGGTCGCTTGATCGGCGTGCACGCGTTCGCGGCGGCGTCGGCGTTCTTCCCGATCGTCTTCTTCATGATCGCGTTCTTCATCGGGATCGCGAGCGGCGCGACGGTGCTCATCGGGCAAGCGTACGGCGCGCGCGACGAGGAGCGCCTCAAGGCGGTCGCGGGCACGACGCTGTCGCTGTGCATCGGGTTGGGCGTCGTGGTCGGTGGGCTGGGCTGGGTCTTCGCGCCCGAGCTGCTTGGGCTGATCCGAACGCCGCCCGACGTGCTCGACCAGGCGCTGGCGTACGCGCGCGTCACGTTCCTCGGCCTGCCCGTGCTGTTCACGTACCTCGCCTACACCACGTTCGTGCGCGGCACCGGCGACTCGCGTACGCCGTTTCTCGCGCTCATCGTCAGCACGGCGCTCAACCTCGTGTTCACGCCCGCGCTGATCCGCGGCTGGATCGGGCTGCCGCAGCTGGGCATCGTGAGCGCCGCCGTCGCGAACATCCTCTCCAGCGTGTTCGCGATCGCGTTCACGCTGGTCGCGCTTGCGCTCGAGA
>JAXDMA010000105.1:0-4989 GCA_034666305.1 Vulcanimicrobiota bacterium | reverse complement strand
CCCACGGATTGAACTGACCGGTCGCCGCCATGATCCGCGCGCCTTCTTCGTCCGCTTGCGCTTCGATGTGGCGCGATTGCGCGGCATCGGTGCCGGCGACCGCGTACTGCGAACCGTAGTCGATCGCCGCGCCCGCTATCGGCCCGAGGATGATCTGCGCGAGGATCGAGCCGATCGACGCGACGGTGCTCTTCTTCTGCAGCGCGGACATGCGCTGCGCGACGTGGTGCAGCACCATGTGGCCGGTCTCGTGCGCCAGGACGCCGGCCAGCTCGTCCTTGTTCTTGGCGAGGCGCAGGAGCGGCTCGTTCACGTAGATGTTGCCGCCGGGCACCGAGAACGCGTTGGCCGACTCGCCGCGGACGATGTAATAGCGGATCGGATGCGGATAGCGGGAACGTACGGTCTCCGCGATGACCGAACCGATCTCGTTGAGGTGCTCGTAATAGACCGAGTCGAAGAGAAGGTCGCCGTCGTCGCGGAGGCGGCCGAAGACCTCGCGGCCGATTGCCGGTTCGTCGAGCGCGGCCAGCGCCGGCGCCGCGTACGCCAGCTGGGTGACGCCGGCGGTGGCGATGAGACTGCGGATGAACGCGGTGCGTTCCATAGACGAATTCCCTCGGAAAGGACGCGGTTGACCAAGAAACTTTCCCGCCGGCTCATTGGTTGCGTGGCGTTCGCGGTTTTCCTCACCTCGTCGCTCCGTGCGGCCGAGGCGGCCTCGTCGCGAGTGCCTGTCCCGCTCGGCGCCCTCGAAGGCTTGCACCAGGCCGGCCCCGCCAATGGGGCCGTTCAGCTGCACTTGGCGTTCGAGCTGCAGCCCAAGGCCGACCTCGACGGGCTGGCCGCCCGGATGAGCGATACGGGGAACCCGGCGCATCGGGAGATCCTGAGCCACGAGGCCTTCGTCGAACGGTTCGGCCGCCCGCCCGACGCCCGCGCGCTGCTGACCATGCTCAAGGCCGCCGGCGGCACCGACGTCACCGTCGCAGGCGACGGTCTCGTTGCGGGCGGTCAGCTTCGCATTGACCAGGCGGAGCGTCTGTTCGGCGCCCGGTGGCAGAAGTGGACCGACGGGACGCGCACCGTCCTGGCGCCCGACGGACCGCTCAATCTCCCGATCGGCGGGGTGCGCGACGTGCGCGGAGCCGTCGTCGCGACGGTGCCGCGGCTGGCCGACACACGGCCGTCGTTCACCTATTTTCGCGGCGACTGGTACGAGCCGGTGCGTTTTCGCTCGATGACCGATTCCGTCGCCAACGGCGGCACCGGCCAGCGCATCGTGCTGGTCGAGGACGTGTCGGACAACTTCGATCTCAACGACGTGCGCCGGTTCCTGGCCGCCGAGGGCGCACCGCCCGGCGCGGACCCGCACCGCGTTACCGAGCGCAGCTTCGTGTTCAAAGCCGCGTCGGGTGAGTGCGGGCGGGACGACCGCGGCCAAGAAGCCGCACTTGACGCCGACTCGGCGATCACCACCGCCCCGCTGGCCGACGTGGTGGTCGACTACGATGACGTGTGCTCGGGCGGCAACGACGGGACGCTGGCGCTGGCCCGTGCGCTCGACCTCGATCCGACGGTGATCGTGTTTCCGTTCGTGGTCGGACCGGTCGACGGTTCGATCGCGTCGCGCTACGGCGCGACGCCGATTCCCATTCTCGAGGCGCTCGTGCGCGGGATCCCGCTCGTCGTCCCCTCCGGCGACGACGGCGCATACGGCTACAAGGAAAACGGGATCGAAAAACCGCGCGTCGCTTGGCCCTGCGTGTCGCCGTATGTCATTTGTGCCGGCGGTTCGCAGCTCGGCGACCGCGACGGCGTCAGCGATGAAGGCCCGTGGAACGACCTCGAGCACGCGGGCGGCGGCGGCATCTCCAACGAGCCGCGCCCGGCATGGCAGAACGCCCCCGGCGACTTTCTGTTCTCCGCAGGCTACGTCAAGAACCGCATCGTCCCCGACGTGGCGGCCGACGCGGCGGGCCATTTGCGCGTGTACTGGCACGGCTACGGTCTGGGCGGCGTGGGCGGCACCAGCGAAAGCGCCGCGCTGGTGGGCGGTCAGCTCGCGGCGATCAACAGCCTCGTCGTACCGGGCCGACGGCTCGTGTCGGCCGGCGACCTCTACGCGCTCGCGCGCACGTCCCCGCAGGCGTTTCGCGACATCTCGCGCGAGAACGACCGCGGCTGGAAAGACAACACACTGCGCCCGCGGCGCAATCCGTTACCCAAAGGCTTCAAGGGTCTGCTGCCGACGCCGCCGCCGCTCGTCAAAGGCTGCGCGGAGCAACAGCCCGACGGCTGCACGGTGACGACCGGCTTCGACGCCGTGACCGGGCTCGGGTCGATCAAGACGCGCGCGGCAGTCGACGCATTGCGCTGAGCATGCGCCGCCGCGTGCCGGCGATCGCGAGCGCGCAAAAGAACACGAGCGTCGCGAGCAGCACCATCGTCGCGCCGGGCGATGCGTGCAGCTCGTACGACGCGTACAGTCCGCCGACCGCGGCGAACACGCCGAACGTGCACGACAGCATCATCATCGGCACGAAACGCTTGGTGAGCTGCGCGGCCGCGGCCGCCGGCGTGACGAGCAGCGCCGCGACGAGCACGATCCCGACGAGCTGCAGCGACACGATGATCGTGATCGCGAGGATCACCAGCAGCGCGTAGTCGACAAACCCCGCGCGAATGCCGGCTGCTTCGGCGACGACGGGATCGAACGACGTGTACAGCAGCGGCCGCCACAGCGCGCCGACGACCACGGCGACGGCGAGCCCGAGACCCAGCACCATCGCGAGGTCGTATGCCGACACGCCCAGGATGTTGCCGAACAGATAGTTCTGCAGATCGACGGTCGAGCGCGTCGAGCGCGACATCAGAAAGATGCCCAGCGCGAACGCGGCGGTGAACAGCACGCCGATCGACGTGTCGAGCGATACCTTTCCGCGCCGGTGCACGAAGCCGATGCCGAGCGCGGTGACGATCGTCGCGACGGCCGCGCCCGCGTAGAAGTTCGCGCCGCGCAGATAGGCGATCGCGATGCCGGCAAACGACGCGTGCGCGAGGCCGTCGCCGATGAACGACAGCTTGCGCAGCACGACGTAGGTTCCCATCGACGAGCACAGCGCGCCGACGACGAGCGCGGCGAGAAACGCGCGCTGCATGAAATCGTATTGGAACGGTGCTAAGATGCCGTCCATGTCAGACCGTGTGTCCGTCGCGGCGGTGGCCGTGCGTGTGCGTGTGCTCGCGAATGCCCGCATACGCGCCGGACTCGAGCACAGATTCCGGCGTGCCGTCGGCGAGGATGCGGCGGTCGACGACGATGAGCCGGTCGAACCACTCGTGCGCGCGATCGAGATCGTGCGTCGTCATGAGCACCGGCAACCCGTCCGCGACGAGACCCCGCACCAAGTGCAGCAACGATTCCTCGGTCGCCGCGTCGACGCCGGTCGTCGGCTCGTCGAGCAGCAGCAGCAACGGTTCCTGCGCGATCGCGCGCGCGACGAACGCGCGCTGCTGCTGCCCGCCGGACAACTCGCTAATGTGCCGGTCCGCGAGTTTGGCGAGATCCAGCGCGTCGATGGCGCGCGCGACCGCGCTGCGATCGTGCGCGGAGAACAACCCGAACGGACCGAGGCGCGGATAGCGTCCCATCGCGACGACGTCGCGCACGGTGACGGGGAATTGCCAGTCGACGTCTTCGATCTGCGGCACGTAGCCGATCGTCCCGGGCGGCAGCGCGCGCGGCGGCAGGCCCTGCACGCGCACGGTTCCCTGCGACGGCTTCAACAATCCGGCGACGGCTTTGAGCAGCGTCGACTTGCCCGAGCCGTTCGGCCCGACTATGCCGAGCGCAGTACCGCGCGGCACATCGAAATCGAGTCCTTGCAACGCTTCGACGCGATCGTAGCGCACGTGCAGATGCCGAACCTCGACGGCGTTCACTTCAGCGCGCTCACGATCGTGTCGGTGTCGGCGTCGATCATCCCCACGTAGGTGCTCACGAACGCTTCGGTTCCCAGCGAGTCGTCATATAAGAAGGCGACGGTCAGTCCGCCGGCGCTCGCGGCGAGCGTGCGCGCGAGCTTGTCGCTGTACTCGTGCTCGGCGAACACCGCCGGCACGTGTTCCGACCGCGCCAGCCGCACGAGCTCCGACACGTGTGCGGGGTTCGGCTCCGCCCCCGCAATCGGTTCGATCGCACCGACGATGCGCAGCCCGAACCGGCGCGCGTAGTAGTCGAAGGCGTTGTGAAACACGATCATCGTGCGCCGCGCCGCGGGGATCGTGGCGATCTTCGCACGCGTCCGCGCGGTCAGCGCAGCGAGTTCCTTGTCGTACGCGGCGGCCGCCGCACGGTACGCGGCGGCATGCGGCGCGTCGGCGGCGATCAGCGCGGCGCGGATCTTCGCCACGTACGCGCGCGCAAGCTCGGGATCCATCCAGAGGTGCGGGTTGCCGTCGCGCACAGGCAAGCCGGCGGCGCACACCACGATACGCAGGCGCGGGTTCCCGGCGTTGCGGATCGTCGCGTCGAGCCAGCCCTCAAGGCCGGCGCCGTTCTCCACCAGGACGTCGGCGTTGCGAAGCGCCGCAATGACGTCGGGCGACGGCTGGAAGTCCTCCGGCGACGTCCCCACGGGAACGAGCGAGCGAACCTCGGCCGTCGTGCCCGCGGTCCCGCGCGCAATCGACGCAAGCGTGGTCGTCGTGGCGACGATCCGCAGCGGCCCGGCAGGTCGATCCGCCGCCGCATGCGAGCACGCGACGAGCAGAAACGGCACCAGCGCCGCGACCGCCCAGCGGGGAGAAGGCATCGCCCTGTCTCTCGCCGGAACGCCGACACGTCCCTTTGACAGCCGGGACCATAGCCTGTTAGAATCCCCGACGGCCCGTGGGGGTGTAGCTCAGCTGGTAGAGCACTTGCTTCGCATGTAAGGGGTCAGGAGTTCGAGTCTCCTCACCTCCACCACGAGTCCGGAAGCCCGT
>JAXDMA010000104.1:0-4341 GCA_034666305.1 Vulcanimicrobiota bacterium | reverse complement strand
GCGCGTCCCACGTGCAGCCGTGTTCGTCCTCCGGATCCCACAGCGTCGACCGGCACTCAATATGCACCGTCGCGGTGACCGAATACACGCCGTGCAGCACACCCGCCGGCACGAACACGCCGGCGATAGGCCCATCGGCGATCTCGACGACGTCGCCGACCAGATGCGTCGGCGACGCCGGCCGCATGTCGAGCATGCCGATCTTCGTCGCACCGATGCCGCCGATGACCACCTCACCGCGCCGCAGATGCAACCGCATGCCGCGCAACACGTTCGCGACCGACCGCTGCAGCGTGAAGTTCTTCATTTCGGGCAGCAGCGCGCCCCAATCGGCACGATACACCTCGGCGATCACACCGCGGTCGTCGTCGAATTGATGAAACGCGAGCTTCAGCACTCCCGCGATCGCACACGGTTCGGCCGATACCGATCCGCCTGCCTCGATCCCGTCCGCGCTCGGGGAGGATTCGTTCAGGAGCCCGTCGCTCATAGGCGTACTATACCACTCAGCGGGAGATGCGCCTTGCCGCGGTTCAGCGTCATCATGCCGACTCACGGCGACCGCCCGACGCTACCCTTCGCCGTGCGAAGTCTTCTAATGCAAACCGAACAAGACTTCGAGCTCGTCATCTCGGGCGACGGCGCCGCCGATAGTACGCGAGCGATCGTTCGCGAGCTCGCCGCCGCAGACGAGCGCATCCGGTTCAACGACTTTCCGAAGGGCGAGCAGCGCGGCGAGCTCAACCGCGGGCGCTCGGTCGCATCCTCGCGCGGAAAGTTCGTCGCATATTTGCCCGACGACGATCTCTGGCTGCCGCATCATCTCGAGACGCTCGGCGAAGCGCTCGAAGACGTCGACCTGGCGCACACGATGGCGATCGACGTCGCGCGCGACGGCACCGCGTTCACCGACGTCTTCGACGCGCTGACGTTTCCCGACGCGACCGCTCTGCGCGAGGCTTGCTTCGCGATTCGCAACTGCGTGGCGGGACACCGTCGTGACTCGTACGACGCTCTTCCCTACGGGTGGCGTCTGAGCGCGCCGTACAGCCCGGATTCGTACATGTGGCTCCAGTTCATGGACGCACCGGCAACGCGGTATCGCTCGATCAAGCGCGTCACCGCGGTCGGGCTCCCGGTCGTCACCCGCAAGAATATGCCCGCCCAGGAGCGCGTCGCCGAAATCCGCGAATGGCTCGAACGTATCTCCGATGCGAGCCGCCGCGAGGCATTGCTCGCGCGCGTAACCGCGGATATGCTAGACCGCGACAACCGCGCATCGCGCCGCGTGCGTGAACGCCTCAACACTGCGCGCTTAGCCGCTCTCGCCGGTGACAGCACGACAAAGGCCCCGAGCTTCGCGGACATCGACCCGTGGCGCGAGCGCGGGAATCCGTTGCCTGAGCCCGTCATGCGCGCCGGCGACCGCGTGAGCTTCGCTCGCTTCGGCGACTACCGGCTTTACTCGCTCAGCGGTTTATCGGAGCCCGAGGGCTGGGGCTGCTGGATCGACGGCGCGCGCGCCGATCTCGTTCTCCCCGTCGCAGCCGAATCCGACGGCGCGCTCGCGCTGAAGCTCGTCTACCGCGGCATGATCGTATCGCCGATGCAGCCGGCCGTACCGTTCGACGTCGTCGTCAACGGCCGGCTCTGCGCGTCGCTGAAGGCGCAAACCGGGGCAGACGCGACCGCGATTATCGAACTCCCGCCCGACCTCGATTGGCGGCGCACGGGCTGCTTGGCGATCCGCATCGACGTCCATTCCACGGTGCGTTTGTGCGACCACGGCCTCAGCCCGGACACGCGGAGCCTCGGCTTGGGCTTGGTGTCGCTCTCGCTCGACGACACCGCGCGCGACACCCCGTAGTTACCGCCCCGAGGGATACTCTGTCGTGCCGGGGTGCTTAGGCGCCCGGGCAACATGAATGCTCACGGATGGCTCCGACAAGAGGACCCCCACGATGCACGCCGCCCTGTACAAGCCTGTCGTCGATACCGTCGCGGGCGAATTCACGGACAACCTCGACGAGGAATTGCTCGACGTCGTGCGTGCGCGCAAGCCGTTGGATTTCTACATCGTCGACGCCGAGCTCAACGTCCATTTGCGCCGCGGCGACAACATGGGGCCGCGAGCCGATCGTCTGCCGGACCACATCTATCGAGCGGCGCGCGCGCTCCTCGACGCAGAATTTACCGACACGGCCGTCGTCCCCGTTCGCCGCGATTTGGCGCTGCGCGTGCTTCGCGTGTACAGCGGCTCGGGCGTTCGCTACGCGTTGTTTCTCGAACCGTATCTCGCACGCGATTTCGTGCTCGCCGCGGTGAAGCGCTACGTCTTGACGCTCCGAGAGGGAACCGTGCTCGACTTGATTCTGCGCGGCACGTCGACCGGCGACATCGCCGAACGTCTCGGCATCACCGAGGGCACGGTACACCAGCACGTCAAGAACCTCGGCGGTAAGATCGGCGTAACCAAGCGCAACGCGATCGTCGCCACCGTGCTGGGCCTCGTCGCCGCCTGAGCATATCCATTTCTAGGAATGGCGGCCGCGAACGAAACAGGCTACCATTCAGTTGGGACAAGGACGTCAAGGCCACGGGGAAGTCCTGAGCACGGACGTACGAAGCGCGCACCTCGCAAGGACGACGGGGTGCGCGTTTTTTGGCCCGCCGCGAGCGCGTACCCGATTTACGGTATGCCGCCGGCCGCACCGGCGGCGTAGTCTCCTAGCATGGACCGCCGCACCCCGACCCCAGGCCCCCGCGATCCGGGCCGGCCGAGCGAGCGGCACCATGGCTAAGGAGGCAGTTCGCTTCGGGTCCGTTCGGGAGCGGCCATCATCATGATCCAACGCCACGACGACGACAATTTCGAAGCCATGCACGCCGAACCGGATTCGGTACGTGCCGACGCGCCCGCGAGCGACGAGCTCGCGACACGACGCGCTGCGCGCGAAGCCGACGACGTTGCCGATGCGTTTTGGAAGGATGCACTCGATCGCATCAACTAGCGCAAACGTGGCAATGACAGTGTAACACGCACGCGCGCAATACTTGTGGTCAATACAGATCACGAGGCGCGCGTTGTCTATTCCCGAACCGCACAACATGGGTTTATGCCGTTCGGTGAAGTATTCAGTCGCGTTGCTGGCGTTCGCTGTAACTGCGGTTGGATGCGGCGGTGGCGGCGGTTCGTCGGCGATTCCGTCGTCGATTCAAATGCCGTTACCGTCACCGACGCCTGCACCGACGCTCCCGCCGGTCGTCAGCAGTTCGACGACTGCAACGCCGCAAGGTCCCGCCGCGATTTCGTTTGCGCCGGTTACCGGCGGTTTGCAAGGCAGCATCACGGTGCCGGCGGCGAGCACCGTCGCGACGCTCGCCGCAACATTGCAGGCCGCGCTTCCGTCGGCGTTTCCGCAAGTGCAGAGCGTGCGACGGCTGCCGGCGACGATCGGCGCGAACCCGTTGCAAGCGATGGCGTTCGTCACGATCACGCCGTCGGTCACGGTGACGTTCCCGACGTCGTTGAGTTTCAGCTTCATTTCGCCCGTCGCGCTGTCGCCGGGCGCGGTCGCCTACGTCGCGGAGTTCGATCCCACCAACGCGAGCGCGGGCTGGACGACGATTCTCGGCCCCGGAGTCGTCACGGGCGGTACGACGCTCACGTTCACAGCAACCCCGCCGCCCGTGACTCTCACCGGCGGCGTCACGTACGGCTTCGCTCTCATCGTGTCCGGTCAAGCGCTCCCGACGCCAACGCCCATCCCGACGCCATCACCAACCGCGACGCCGTCGGCAACGCCTGCGGCAACCCCGACGCCAGCGCCGACCGCATCACCGACAGCAACGCCGGCACCGACGGCAACGCCGACCCCGTCGCCGGCGCCAACGCCGACAGCCGCGCCTACCGCGGCGCCGCTCGGTGCTCCGTCGGTGTCGCCGGCGACGTTGAACTTCGTGTCCACCGGCGTGCCGGTATCCGTCACGGTCAGCGAAACCGGCTATTCGGGATCATTCGTCGTGAACGCGACGCGGTGCGCGGGAATCGCGACGATCGGCGCCGGGACGATTCGCGGCAACTACAACGTCACGGCCGTCGGGGCCGGGACGTGCTCGATCACGTTCACCGACACGTTCTTACAATCAGCGGCGCTATCGGTGATCGTCACCACCACGACGGGGACGATCACCATCCCGTCCCCGTGACCGTTTCGGAGCGAGCTCGATCGCCGCGGCGAGCGCCGCGCGCATCGAACCGTCCTCCGCTTTACCCGTCCCTGCAATGTCGAACGCCGTGCCGTGGTCCACGCTCGTTCGGATGTACGGCAGTCCGACGGT
>JAXDMA010000103.1:0-13859 GCA_034666305.1 Vulcanimicrobiota bacterium | reverse complement strand
TGTACGTGCGGCTGCTGCGGCTGCCGGACGCCGTGTGGGACCGCTACGACACGTCGTCGCTGCGCTTTGTCGCGTCGACGGGCGCGCCGTGCGCGCCGGACGTCAAGCGCGCGATCATCGGGCGGCTGGGCCCCGTCGTGCACGAAACGTACGCGTCGACCGAGGCCGGGCTCATCACCGTCGCATCGTCGGAAGACGCGCTCGCGCGGCCCGGTACCGCGGGCCGCCCCGCGGGCGACGCGCAGGTGCGCATTTACGACGACGCGGGGCGCACGTGCGCGCCGGGCGTGATCGGCACGATCTACGGACGGCAGCCGGCGTACTCGGACTTCACCTACCACAATCTCCCCGACGCGCGGCGTGCGATCGAGCGCGACGGGCTCGTCACGCTGGGCGACGTGGGCTATCTCGATGCCGACGGCTATTTGTTCGTGTGCGACCGCGGCGCCGACATGGTGCTCTCCGGCGGCGTCAACATCTATCCGGCGGAGATCGAGCACGCGTTGCTGCGTATTCCCGGAGTGCTCGACTGTGCCGTGATCGGCGTTCCCGACCCGGAGTTCGGCGAACGGCTGCACGCCCTCGTCCAGCCTGAACCGGGCGCGGAGCTGGTGCCCGAGCGGCTCGCCGCGGAGTTGCGCTACGTGCTCGCCGGCTACAAGGTACCGCGCACGTTCACGCTCGCGGAATCGCTGCCGCGCGACGACAACGGCAAGATCGCAAAGCGCCGCCTACGCGAAGAACTCGCGCGCGAGGGCGGCGACGTCGCGCAACGCGCCGGACTCGAACGGTGACCGCAGCCCCGCGGATTGTACGAGGCTGAGGAACGGCAGCTCGCCGCCGCGCTCGCACAGCTGCACGTAGGTCGCGACGGCGCCCGCATGGTCGCCGCGCGAGCGCGACCACAGCTGCAGCGCGCAGCACATCGCAAGACCGTAGTCGATGTAATAGAACGGAAACGCGTAGACGTGGCGCTGGCGCTGCCACAATCCCCCCGCGACAACGTGCGGGATGCCGCCGGTGTTGCGCCACGGCAGATACGTTCGTTCGAGGCGCTGCCACATCGCCCGGCGTTCGGCCGGGCTCACATCGGGGCTCGCATACACGAGCTCCTGGAACTCGTCGACGGCCGCGATGTAGGGCAGCATGAGCAGTTGCGTGGCGAGATGCTGCTTGCAGAAGCGCGCGGCATCGTCGCCCAGAAAGCGGTCGTAGTGCGGAAACGTCAGGAACTCCAGCGCCATCGAATGAATCTCGCCGGCCTCCGCCGTGGGAATCAAATATTCCAGCGCCGGCTTGTGACGTGCCGCATAGTCCTGAAATGCGTGGCCCGTCTCGTGCACGACGGTCGCGACGTCGCGACTCGTCCCGGTAACGCTCGCAAACACGTACGGCAGCCCCAGCGACGGGAACGACGTGCAGAACGCGCCGCCGGCTTTTCCGTCGCGTGCGGCGAGGTCCATCAGCCTGTTGCCCGTCATCAGATCGACGAACGCGCCGAGCTCGGGGTGCATCGCCGTGAACGCCGCGCGCAGCGCCGCCAGCATCGCGTCCACCGACGCAGGCGCTTGCAGGCGCCCGCGCGCATCGAAGATTTGCTCGTCCCACGGCATGATGTCCGGAATGCCGAGCGCCGCGGCTTGCCGCGCGGCGATCTCTTCGGCGAGCGGCACGATCGCGACGCGAATCTCCTCACGAAATCGCGCGACGTCGCGCGCGTCGTAATCGATGCGCCCCATGCGGCGGTACGCCAGCTCGGTGTACGTGCGCAAACCGAGCTTGTTCGCCATCGCCGCGCGCCGGTGGACGAGCCCGTCGAAGAGGTCGTCGAGCCGCGCAGCGTTGGTTGCGAAGAAGTCCCAGGTCGCTTCCGACGCCGCCCGGCGTCTCGCGCGGTCGCCGTCCTCGGCGAAGCGTGCCATGGCCGCCAGGGGCAGCGACGCGCCCTCAAATGTGACGCGCCCGCCGCCGAGCAGCGCCGTATACTCATTGACGAGCTCTGCTTCGGCGATGAAATCGTCCGCGAGCGCCGGATCGAAGCCGGCCAGATCGTTTTCCCACCGCGCGAAGAGATACGCGCCCAGCGTGCGCTCGAGCGCCGGACGGTGTGCGTTTTCCAGCAGACGTCCCTTGATCTCCGCGTCGCGCTCCTCGGTCAGTACGTTGAGCTCGTTGAGCGCATCGGCGTCAGCGCGCGCCCGCTCGTCGCGCGTGTCCTGACGAAATCGCAGCTCGGCGAGCGATTTCCAGCTTGCGAACGCGCGCCGCTCGGCTTCCCATGCGGCGAAGAACGCTAGCGCGTCGTCGTCGCTCGCGACGCGATCGAGCCGGCCGCGCAGCGCGTCGTACGTCCGCTGCAGCGCCGCAACGTTCGGCGTAGCGATCGCGTCGAGGACGCTCGTCGCTTCGCGCGCGGACACGGGTGGGTTCATGCGTCGCGTTTAACCGTCGCCGCGATGACTTCCCGCGAAGAGATGACGATCGGTACCGTGCCGGCGGAGCTCGCATCAGAACGGTTGGACTTGCTTGCACCGTCCGTCGCCGCCGCCGTGCGCGCGTGGAATGCCGGCGTTCCCGCGGATGCGCTGTGGGTGGCGGAGATCGATCCCCTGCTCGCGGACACTGCGGCGTTTTGCGAGCGCTACGGCGTGCGCATGGACCGCTCCGCGAACTGCGTCGTCCTCGGCGCGCGGCGCGAAGGCCGCAGCTGGTTTGCCGCCTGCGTCGTGCTCGCGACGACGCGCGCCGACGTGAACGGTCTCGCGAAGAGACAGCTCGGCGCGCGCAAGATCTCGTTCGCCGCGATGGATGCTGCGACGACCGCGTCCGCGATGGAGTTCGGCGGCATCACCCCGTTGGGGCTGCCGGCCGATTGGCCGATCTTGATCGATGCGGAAGTCGCGTCGGCCGACCGCGTCGTGATCGGCAGCGGTGTGCGCCGCTCCAAAATCTCGCTGCCGGGCGCCGCGCTCGCGCAACTGCCGAACGCCGTCGTGCTGACGGCGCTCGGCCGAGGTGCGGTCTAGCTTACGGCGTCGAGAGTTCGATCAGCTGATCGAAGTTCGGGCCGATGTTGACGATGTACATCAGGTTGTTGCCCTGCGCGGACGTCTCGAACAGGTTGCTCGCGAACGGCATCGCGGGTCCTGTGTTCCACGTGTTGCTAATGGCATCGTAGTAGTACACGCTGGTGGCCAGCGGCGAGCCTGAGCCGGGGTATCCGCCCGCGGCGTAGACCCGGCCGGCGACCGCAGCGGCATGCTGGAACCGCAACGGTGTGGGCAACGGTGCGACCGTCGTCCAGGTGTTGTTTGCCGGGTCGTACCGCTCGACGGTGGTCACGGCCGCCGATGATTGGCTGCGGCCGCCGATGACGTAGATGAGACCATTCTGCACGGCGAGGGCGACGTCGTCGCGCGGCGTGGGCATCGTGGCCAGGTCGGACCAGCTGTCGGTGTCGGCGTCGTACATCTCGGGCACCGCGACCAGGGTGAGGCCGCTGTCGTCGCCGCCGAAGACGTACAGCCGGCTACCGATCGCGACCGCGCGATGACGGAACCGCGCGTGATTCATCGCGTGGAAGGTCGACCACCCGACCGGCGGGATCACTACGGGGCACGTGACGGGTGGAACCTGATTGGGATCGGGGACGCAGCTCGGTGACGGATCGTAGCCCTCAAGGGCGTTCGAGGCGTTGGCTACGGAGTCGAGACCGCCGGCCACGAAGAACTTGCCGCCCGCGGCGTCCCCGGCCACAAGGGTACGCGGGACGCTCATGTTCGTCAGCGTGGTCCACGTAGTGGTCGACGGGTCGTACGACTGCGTCGAGCCCGTTCGCGTGAAGCTCGCCGCCGGCTTCGTGTCGCCACCTGCAACGTACAAGAGACCGTTGAGGACGCCCGCGGCGCCGTTCTGGCGCGGCAGACCCGTCGCCGTGCGCGTCTTCCACGTGACGCTCGGTACGTTGTTCACGGTGAAGGCAAGCACGACGGCGGAAAGACCGTCGCCCGGCGACGCGCCCGACGTGTTCGAGGGCGTCGACGTGAGCGTGATCTTCGCCGAAACATTGACCGAGTGCGGCGTGATCGTGAGCGTGTTGCCGCTGATCGTCGCCGTGAAGTTCGACGTGTTGCTGCTCGCGACGCTGAGCACGGGGGCGCCGGGCGCGCTCAGCGGGATGACGCTGCCGTGCGCGTCGGCAATGGTGACGTTGAAGTTCGTCGGGTTGGTGCCCGTGATGGTCGCGGCGCACGTTGCGGAGATGTCGCTGGAGCCGGTGATCGTCGAGCCCGTGCAGTTCGTGCCGCTCGCCAAGGTGACACCGACCGGGGCCGTTACCGTGAACGTGCCGGAATTCGCGTCGAGCGTAAACGTGAGCGTGTTGACGACACCCTGCTGCACCGATGCGACGGCACGCTGTTGCGAGATCACGTTGCCGGTCGCGTTGCCGCCGCTGTAACCGTCGTAGGCGGCGATCGTCAGCGTGTCGTTCCCCAGCGGGAGATCGATCGTCTCGGTGCACTTGATGTTGCCGGCGTTCGCCGGATCGGGACCGCATTGCCCCGGCGTGTTCGGGTTCTGCGAGGTCGACGTAACCTGAAACGTCGTGTTCTGCGGCAGGCCGCCGGGCGGCGTGATCGGTGCGTTCGTGCTCGGGTTCGCGACCGCGGTGAGCGTGACTTTGATCGCGGCGGTGGCTGCCGTGACGTACTTGGGCTGCCGCGCGGCGGTTTGTGCCGCGCGCAGCTTTCCACTCGGCCCTTTCGGAATGATGAAGGTCAGCGTGACGGGCGCCGTCGCGGGAGGCGCGGTCTGCGCGACCGAGCCGCGGGGCGTAGCCTGCGAACTGCCGCCCCCGCCGCCGCAAGCGGCGAGGAGAACGGCTGCCGTCAAGAAGGCCACTGCCGGACGTAAAACGGTCAACACGGGTACCTCAAACGCCAAGGGACGACGGAACGCGACCGCCCGCGCATCCTCAGAGAGATGCTCGACGGCTCACGATGCTCGTTACTTAGATGCGGACCGTCTGCCCTTCCGCCGGGCGGCAAAAAGCCGGTAAATCCCGACCGAAACCGTCACGACGGCGGGGGCCGCCGCTTCGCGCGCGCGGCGGCGAGCGCCGCCGCGTCCTTGAGGTGATCGGGCCCTTCGTCCACGCGCTGGCGGCTGCGGCGGCAGCTGCAGCGCTCGGTGCTGCCGTCGCCTGCGCGGCGCGGCGTCCGGCAACCGTTGAATCCGTGCGCATCCGCGGGGTGGAGGCAGCTGCAAAACGTCGTCATCGGATCGCTCGCGACGAGGGGCGCATGCGGGGCGCTTCGGCGCCGGTGGCAGCCATGCTTCCAGGGCTGGGCGGGCGGCGCGCTTCGGGAGCGCTGCCCGGACGTTCAGCCGACGCGCAGTTCGCCCGCCTCGCCATTGGTCGCGACATACCGCGGCAGCACGAGCGTGAACGCGGTCCCGGTTTCCGCGGTGCTCGCAAAGCGCACCGATCCGCCGGCGCGCGCGGCAGCGCGCTCGACGATCGCGAGGCCCAGCCCCGTGCCCTCGACCTCCGCGGCGTCGCGACCGCGGAAGAAGCGTTCGAAGACGTGCGATTGCTCGCGCTCCGGGATGCCGGGCCCGTGGTCGCGGACGGCGACCAGCACGTGTTCGCCGTCGCGGCTGACGTCGACCGACACCGGGCTCTCGGCGCCGTACTTGATCGCGTTGTCGACGAGGTTGCCGATCGCTTCGTGCAATTCACCGGGGTCGCCGAGCACGAACGCGTCGAGGGCCTGCACGCGCACCTCCACGTCGCGATGCCGGGCGACGCCGACTTGCGCGACCGCGTCGCGCGCGATCTCCGCGACGTCCACGGCTTCCGCCACCGCGCGCTCGGGCCGTTCCAAGCGCGCGAGGGCCATCAGCCGTTCCACCAGCCGGCGCATGCGCAGCGTCTCGACCTTGAGCGTGCGAAACGCGCGCTCGCTGATCTCGGGGTCGTCGTGCCCGCCGCGCGCCAGAACGTCGATGAACCCGCTGATCACGGTGAGCGGAGTGCGCAGTTCGTGACCCGCATCCGCAACGAAGCGGCGCATCTGTTCTTCGAGTCGCGCGCGTTCCGCGAAGGCCGACGCGACCTGCTCCGTCGCGCCGTTGTAGGCTGCGATCAGTTCGCCCAGCTCGCTGCGGTCGCTGGTCGTTACGGGACGCTGCGTGAAGTCGCCGCTCGCGAACCGGCGCAGCTCCCCGGTGACGGTGATCAGCGGCGCGATCGCTTGCGCCGTGATCCACCGCGCCAAGAGCCACGCGAGCACGAACGCGAGCACGACCGAAATCGCAAGCGACGCGAGGTAGGTTCGGACCGCGGGCTCGATCACGCGCAGGTCCGCGGCGATGAAGATCTCGTTGCCGTCGTCCATGCGCACGAAGCGGGGCCGCAGCCCGAGCAGCGACATCAGCGACAACTGGTCGGCGGCCTCGTGCCGCGGGTCGCTCCGCGGCCTGCGCGCCGGCGGCAGGCGGACCACGACGCCGGGGCGCGTTGCGGCGGTGACGATTTGCCGGCGCAGCGCCTCGGTGTCTTCGTGCGGGTGCGCTGCGACGATCGCCTTCGCCGCAGCCACGCTGTCTGCGACGGCCGCAAACGTCGATTGCGTCAGGAACGAGAACGCGAAGCGCGTCAGAATCACCGCGACGACGATCAAGACTACGGCGACGACCGACGCGTACGACAGCGTCAGGCGGCCGCGCAGCGACACTAGCGCGTCTCGCGCAGCGTATAGCCGACGCCCCGCACGGTGTGGATCAAGCGCGGCGCCGACGCGGTGTCGACCTTCGCGCGCAAGTAGGAAATGTAGGTCTCGACAGTCGCCATCGCCACCTCGCTGTCGGCGCCCCACACCAGATCGAGGAGCTCTTCGCGCGTGAACACGCGGTTCGGCCGCCGCGCGAGGGTCGCGAGCAGATCGAACTCGCGGGTGGAGAAGTCGATCCAGCGCTCGCCGCGGCGCGCGGTCCGTGCTTCGAGGTCGATCTCGAGGTCGCCGACGCGGATGTGGTAGACGCGCTTGAGCATCGGCCGGCGCAGCGCGGTGTGGATGCGCGCGCCGAGCTCGTCGAGATCGAACGGCTTGGGCAGGTAGTCGTCGGCGCCGGCTTTGAGCCCATCGATACGGTCGCGCACGTCGCCGCGCGCCGTGAGCATGATGATCGGGACTTCGGTGAGCCGCCGCAGCAGCGGGATGAGCGAGAGGCCGTCGATCTTCGGCATCATGATGTCCAGCACGATGCAGTCCGGCTTCCAGTCGCGCACCACGGTGAGCCCGTCGGGGCCGTCGACCGCGGTCCGCACCTCGAAGCCTTCCTGGGCCAATCCGATCTGCAGCATCTCGCGGATGCTTTTCTCGTCATCGATGACCGCGACGCGGTGGGACGCCTGGGTAGCCATAGGGTGATTTTCCCTGGAGAGCCTGGGATGAGTCTCCGAGTTGTTCCCAGGAATGTCCCTGAGTCTGTTCCCAGGCGTGCCCAACGCTGGTTCCAGTAATCGGGCGCACGGTGAGGGCATGACAGCTACGAGGAAGCAATCGCCGTTCGACATCGTAAGCGACCCGCGTCGCGCAGCCGGGCGCGTGGTCTTGTCCGGTGACATCGACATCTACGCGGCGGCCGACTTGGAGCGCGTCTTCGAGTCGCTTTCGGGCCCCGAGATCGTCATCGACGTGCGCAAGGTGCGTTCGGTCGCGTCGTCGTTCTTCAGCGCGCTCGTTCACTTGCGGTGGCGTCTTCCGGAAAGCACGATCGAAGTGACCGGCGCGAACGACAACGTCCGTAAGACGTTTCGCGCCGTCGGCGCGGACGTGTTCGTGACGTTGGCGCCCTAGCTCGGAGGCCCGGGCGCACGGCCCACGGAGGGAAGAACGGCGTCATGGCGGCATGACGGGTGTGCCGGTAGTTTGAGGTGACATGACGGAGATTCCGGGAGCGGCGTTTTTCTACACGCTGGCGACGGTCGCGATCACGTTCGTCACGTGATGGACATGGATATCCCGCAGTATTGCCGGCGCTGCGGAACGATGCTGATCGACGGCGTCTGCCCGACCTGTCCCGTGCCGGCGCCCGCCGCCGCGCCGCAACCGCATAAACCCGTGGTGCATGCGCATACGGCGACGGCCGTTGCACCCGCTGCGCCGGCGGCCGCCGCAACGGCTGCTGCGCCGGAATCGGCCGAGCATCATCAGTGGTTTTCGAGCATTCCCACGCCGGCCGTCGCGGCTCGTGGAAAGGGCTGGCGCTACGCGCACATGTGGAACTGGGGCGCGTTCTTGCTGTGTCCGCTCTGGCTGATGAGCCACGGACGGATCGGTCGCGCGATCCTGTTCCTGGTGCTGTGCGTCGTCCCGTTCTTTTGGCCGTTCGCGCTAGCGATGGCGATCGCGTACGGAATCAAAGGCAACAAGGTGGCGTCGATGAGCCGCGACTTCGTCGACGACGCGCAGTTCGTGCGAGTGCAGAACGCATGGCGTGACTGTGGTTTCGGCGTCCTGCTCCTAGCCGTGGTCCTTTTCTTGATGGCCAGCTATGTGAACATGCTCTCGGCACCGCGCGGTTCGTAGCGCAGGTGTCCCTGGGCGCAATGTGGGATGCCGTCGACCTCACCAAGGCGACCTCGAAGGGATCTCACGAGCTATGCGAATTCGGGTCTGTATCGCCGCTTTCGCGGTATCGATTTTCCTGTGGCCGGCCACGGTGGTGACGGCGGCCGACGCGCCCGGCCGGATCACCGGGATCGGCGGCATCTTCGTCGTCAGCAAGAACCCCAAGGCACTTGCGGCTTGGTATCGGGACGTCTTGGGCATTTCGTTGGAGAAGTGGGGCGGTGCGACATTCCGTTACGATTCGGCCGGGCATCCGGACGTCGCCGTTTGGATGGCGTTCCCGCAAGGCGAGAGCTATCTTGCGCCCTCGCAGCGCGAGTTCATGCTCAATTTCGCGGTGGATGACCTCGACGCGTTTCTCGCTCGGTTGAAAGCAAAGGGCGTCACGATCCTCAAACGTGACGACTCCGATCCGAGCGGCAAGTTCGCATGGATTCTCGATCCCGACGGCACGAAAATCGAGCTGCGGCAGTCGACGAAGCGATGATCTTCAATCGCCGCTAACTGACTCGGGCGCCCCTTTGCGTTCGAGCGTCAAGATCACCAGGTTCAAACCGCCCACCACGCCGCCCAGACTCGCCCATGCCACGGTGACCTGCACCGGATAGAACAACACGGCGAGGCTGCCGACCGCGCAGATCCCGACATAGACGCTCGGGAAATTTAGGACGTGCGGCGCGGGTTCGAGCGCCTGCGATGCTGCGCGATCCGCCAGGAAGAAGATCGCGTGCCTGATCGCGCGTCCCGAGCAGTAGAGAACGGCGACGAGGGCCAGCGTGCGGATGACGGCACCCGTGGTAAAGAGCGCCAAGAGCGGCCCGATGAAGGCGTACTCGAGCAGCAGCAGAGCGCCGCGCAGCTCGATCGAGACGCGTTTGATTTGAAAAGCGATCAGTGCGCCGGACCAGATGACGACCGCGATGCTCGCGCTGAGGGTGAGCGCCTCTTTGGCTTCGCCGCCGTGCGGCATCCCGCTATACTGCTGCCACAGCCACGCGGCGGCCGCGGGAGAGACGATGCGCAAGATCAGAACCCCGGCCGCTACCGTGGCGGCCAGCCAGGCGGTGATCTTCCAGAGGAGAATACCGGCGCGCGTTCTCGGTTCAGCCTGCACGGAGTGCGTCATGCTCGCATGGATGCGTCTGTCCCTGTTGGCGGGCCGAGACCGTGGCCGCTTGCGCAGCGGGCTACCAGATCTGGCAGCGGTCTTTGCGTACCATTTTGTCGGTTGCCGCACACTTGAACGCCGCCTGGAACTCCGGCATGTTGGACAGCGTGCCCAGCACGCGGTACTTGTCCCACGGGTGCTCGTTCGTTGCTGCGATTTGCCGGATGTAGCCTTCCGTTGCGATCGAACGCCAGACTTGCGCGTAGGCCAAGAAGAAGCGCTGCTCGGGCGTGTAGCCGTCGATCAGCTCGTGCGCTTTTGCTTGCGGCGTGCGTTCGAACGCGCGGTACGCGATCGTCAGGCCGCCGAGGTCCGCGACGGCTTCGCCTTGGACGAGGCGGCCGTTCTCGTGCGCGCCCGGCGCCGGCTCGAACGCGTCGTACTCGTCGACGATGCATTGGGCTTTGGTCTTGAACGCCGCGGTGTCGGACGGCTGCCACCAGTCGTTGAGGTTGCCCTTCGGATCGTACTGGCGGCCCTGATCGTCGAACCCGTGCGTCATTTCGTGACCGATCACCATGCCGATCGCGCCGTAGTTGACCGCGTCGTCAGCGGTCGCGTTGAAGAACGGCGGGCTCAGGATGCCGGCGGGGAACACGATCTCGTTGTTGCTCGGATTGTAGTACGCGTTGACCGTCGGCGGCGTCATGCCCCAGCGGGCGCGGTCCGTCGCCGTGCCGATGCGCGCGATCGTGCGCGCGCTGTTCCAGCGGCGGACGGCGAGGACGTTGCTCGCGTACGGACCATTGCCGACCTGCAGCGTGGAGAAGTCCTCCCATTTGTCGGGATACCCGATCTTCTTGGTGAACGCCGCCAGTTTTTCGCGGGCGCGCGTTTGCGTCGGCGCGCTCATCCACGCGAGCGTACCGATGTCGTCGTGAAGAACGGCCTGAAGGTTGGCGACCAGCTGCTGCGCCCGCGCCTTCGCGGCGGGGGGAAACGCCGCGCCGACGTAGGCTTTGCCGAGCACGTCGCGCAATGCAGCATCCGTCGCGCTGGTGCAGCGCTGCCAGCGCGGGAGCTGCTCCTTCGTGCCCAGCAGCACGCCGCTGCGAAACGCGTGGCTGGCGTCTTCGAAGCGCTTGGGCAGCGAGCCCGCGTACGCGTCGGCGACGTGATAACGCAAGTACGTCTTCCACGTCGCGACCGGCGTCGTCGCGAGCTGCTCGTCGTACGCCGTCAGGTACGGCGGTACCGACACGTTGACGGTGGCGAACGCCGGCGCGCCGTATGTCGCGAAGAACGGCGTCCACGGCACGTGCGGCGCGAGCGCCGCGAGCTTGTCGACCGGCGTTGGGTTGTAGAGCTTGTACGGATCGCGCAGGTCGGCGCGCTTGGGCGTCGCCTTCGCGAGCGCCGTCTCGAGGGCGATGACCCCGTCGGCTTCGGTCGCCGCTTTGGCCGCGTCGTCGCCGAGGTTTTGCAGCTGCGTCGCGACGTACGTCTTGTAGGCGGTGCGGATCGCCGTCGCGCGCACGTCTTCGTTGAAGTAGTAGTCGCGGTCGGGCAAGCCGAGGCCGCCGAACGACAGCGCGGCGATCTGCTTCGACGAATCCTTGGTGTCGGGACGCACCGAGAACGGCACGCCGCCATCGACGCCGCCACGCTGCAATGTCGCGATCGTGGTTGCGAGCGACGGCACGTCGTGCGCGGCGTCGACCGCGGCCAGCAGCGCCGTCAGCGGCGTCGTGCCCGCCTTCTCGATGGCGCCGGTATCCATGCACGCGCGATAGAACGATCCCAGCTTTTGCGTATCGCTGCCCGCCGGCGCGTCGGTGACCTTCGCGGCGGCTTCGAGGATCGTATGGAGCTCGTCGCGGTTGCGTTCCGCGACCTCGTCGAAGCCGCCCCACCGCGAATGTCCGGCCGGCAGCGTCGTGCGCTTCGACCAGCCGCCGGTGGCGAATTGGTAGAAGTCGTCGCACGGCTTGCACGTCGGATCGAAGTTGGCCGTGTCGATCGCCGGCGCGTTCGCGACCGGTGCCGCGGCGCGCGCGCCGGTGAGCGCATTGGGAAGCGAGGTCGCGATGAGTGCCGTGAGGGCGACCGCACCCAGCGTGCGGATCGCAAGACGAAACGGATGCAAGCAAGGTCTCCGAGAAAGCTGAAGATGCCGGTAGCTCGTCGCCTTGCACGATGCCGGGGTCGAGGCCTCCCGGCGCGCGATGCGAAATCAGACCTTCGATGGCGGCGAGGCGGCGCGTGACGAATCGGGATGTCGTGCGCGCGGCGTGCGTTGTGGTGATGCTCGTCGTGCTCGGCGCGCAGGTCGCGGTCGGCGAAGCGACGCGCGCGCGCATCTTCGAGGAGCGCGGCGTGCCGCAGAGGCAGACGGCGCTCGTGTTCGGCGCCGGCGTCGAGCCGGACGGCTCGCCGTCGGCGATGCTGGGCGACCGCCTCGACATCGCGGTGCGGCTGTATCGCACGGGCAAGGTGCAGCGGTTGCTGTTGAGCGCCGACGACCTCCCCGACGATCGCGAGACGCCCGCGATGCTTGCGCGCGTCTTGGCCGGCGGGGTCCCGCGCGACCGCGTGCTCGTCGACAACGGCGGGTTCTCGACGCGCGACAGCTGCATTCGCGCGCGCACGGTTTTCGGACTGCGGTCGGCGACTCTGGTAACGCAGGCATACCACCTGCCGCGCGCGCTATTCGTGTGCTCGACGTACGGGCTCAACGGCGTCGGGGTCGGCGCGCCTGACTGGGGCAACTATACGATCGCGACGATGCTCCCGCACTCGCTTCGCGAGTCGCTGGGGATCACGAGCGCCGTGTTCCGTGCTCTGCTAGGGCGTTCGGGACAACAGACGTAGGCCGCGGTCCAGCGACACGATCGCGTGCGCGACGAAGTCGCAGCGGACGTTCGCGCTCGTCGCGGTCGCGCGGACCCCTCCGTCGAGCGAGACGCCGCGCAAGAAGTAGTTGTCGTTCGCATCGTACGTGAGCGTCTCCATGAAACGCTGGCCCGCGAGCCAAGCGTCGCGGTAGCGCTCGGCCCGCACGATGTCGTCGCGTTCCAGCGCGAATCGCCAGGCGGTGACGAGGCCTTCGAGCACGCATGCGGTGTGGAACGACGGTTCGTCGGTGTAGTCCGTCAGGAACGCTCCGGAAGCGCGGTGCTGACGCGCAACGGCAAAGTCCGCAAGCTCGCATACGAACGCGTACGTGTCGAGCGCGTGGCGCCAAGCGTACCATGCTGCGACGTGCCACCACGTCATGGCCCACGGCGATACCAGCTCGAAGCGCTTGCGGTAGAATGCGAACGTACGCGCGAGCCGCTCGCGGTCTAGGCTGGGCACGCGGCGGCGGTCCAACGTACCCAGCGCGACGAGCACGGTGCCGGACATGAAATCGAGGTCGCCGTCGATGCGCCGGCCCTCGAAGATCGCGCCGTCGGCGTGCACGAGCGCCGCGAGGCGCTCCACGGCGTCCGGCGCGACGCGCGCGAGCAGGGCTTCGTCGCCGAGCTCGTCCAGCGCGGCGAGCAGCAGCGCATCGCACGACAAATCCCAGTCGATGGTCCGCTGCACCGTGCCCGCGTCACGGGCGGCGAGGAATCGTTGAAGACCGCCGTCGCCTAGCGCGTGCGCGGCGAACAGCAGGCGCGTCGTCGAGCCTTGCACGGTGTGTGAGCCGCGTTCGACCTCGTGCGCGTAGAACGGCAGCCCATCCGGCTGCACGCCGGCCGCGAGGTACGCGCGGTGGCGCGCAAGCCGCTGCTGCAACTCCGCGACGGCCGGCGTCCCGACCCGCGGCGCGCGCTGCGGGAAACCACGGTCGAGCGGGACGGCGCCGGACGCTCCGCACAAGAACGCCGCAGTCTCGAACGTGAGCCAGCGCGCGCGTTCGGGCGCGAGCTTCGCCTTGCGCGCAGTCTCCACCATGAACTGCGCCGGGCGGTAGTCGCCCAACACCGCGTACGGAGCTAGGATGAGCGCGAACTTGTCGTCGCCGTATGCGGCGACGGAATGGCGGCCCGGCAACACCCAGCGCGCGGCTTCCGCGAGCGGCATCGTCGCGAGCACGCGCCGCTCGTGCAGCAACGTGACGAGCA
>JAXDMA010000102.1:0-3114 GCA_034666305.1 Vulcanimicrobiota bacterium | reverse complement strand
TCACGTCCGACCGGCACTTTGCCGCCGGCGGCGCGCGAGGCGCGCAGCCGTTCGCCGTCACGACGTCCGTGCAACAGGACCAGCAGATGCGCGTCGACGGCTCCAACGTCGACGTCGATCAAGAGATGGCGAAGCTCTCGCTCAATTCCGCATACGCCCAGACGATGGGCCAATTGCTGCAAAACCAGTACTCGCGCCTACGGCAGGCCATCCAGGAGCGCTTTTAACGCGATGATCTCTACCGCAGCCGGCAACCAGATGACGAGGCGAAGCCGAGGGGTTTCGGCTCTCGTTCAGAGAGACGAAAACTGATGGGTTTTTATACTTCGATCGAGGTCAGCGCGACCGGCCTGTCGGCCGAGCGGCTCGCGATGGACACCATCGCCAACAACATCGCCAACGTGAACACGACGCGCACCGCCGAAGGCGGTCCGTTCAAGCGGCAGCTGGTGGTGTACGCGCAGAAGAACGAGCCGACCGCGTCGGCGGCCAACGCGCTCGACGACGCGAACGACCCTGCGCGCTCGCGCGCGGGCGTTGACGTGGTGGGGATCGTCAAGGACCAAGGCCCCGACAAGCTGATCTACGATCCGTCGCATCCCGACGCCGACCCGCAGGGCTACGTGCACATGCCCAACGTCGACGTGGTGAAAGAGATGGTCGACATGATGGCCGCTTCGCGCGCCTACGAGGCCAACGTCACCGCGATCCAAGAAGCCCGCGCGATGGGCACCGCGACGCTGGGGCTGCTCAAAGCCTGATGGACTACGGCAGCGCGATCTCCAAGGTCATCCCGGGCACGTTCGTCCCTGACATGGGCGCCGCGATCAAGCTCGACGAGCGCCCCAACGTCGGCCCCATCCCCGATGGCGCCGCCGGCGTCGCGCCGGCGGAGGGTACGTCGTTCCGGGATACCGTCAAATCCATGCTCGCCGACGTGAACGACAAGATCAACGTGTCCGATCAGGCGCAGCGCGACCTCGCGAGCGGCAAGACGAACGACCTCCAGAAGGTCGTCACGTCGGTCGAAGAGGCGAATCTTGCCCTGAACTTCACGATGTCGATGCGCACGAAGCTGCTCGAGGCGTATCAAGAAATCGCACGGATGCAGATTTAACGGCGGCTTCGCCGCGTTAAATCACGGCATGAACCGCGTTCGACGCGGTTCAGCCTTACGGGTTAGCTGCTGACAATCAGCGTATAGTCCAGTAATGGCATCGGAGGAGCTGCTCGGCGGGCGGTACCGGTTGGAGCACGTAGCCGGGCACGGCGGCATGGCGACCGTCTTTGTCGCGCACGACACGAAGCTCGACCGCAAGGTCGCGATCAAGCTGCTCGCGCGCCGGCGCGACGCGAGCGGCACGCTGAACAAGCGCTTCGAGCGCGAGGCGCGCGCTGAAGCGAAGATCGTCCATCCGAACGTCGTCTCCGTGCACGACTACGGCGTGAACGACGAAGGCCGGCCGTACATCGTGATGGATTACGTCGAAGGCGAACCGCTGTCCGAGCTGATCGCGGAGGCGCCGCTGTCGTCCGAGCGCGTCGCCGCGATCGGCTTCGGGATCGCGCGCGCGCTCGCGGCCGTGCACGCGCTCGGGATTTTCCACCGCGACGTCAAGCCGGCCAACGTCATCATCGACGGCCAGGGCGTCCCGCATCTGATGGACTTCGGGCTCGCGCGCGAGATCGACGACGAGGATCCCGGCATCACCGCGCCCGGGATCCTGGTGGGCACCGCAAACTACGTGGCGCCCGAGCAGGCGCGCTACGGCACGGCCAGCTCGGCCGCCGACTTGTACTCGCTCGGTGCCGTGCTCTATCACGCGCTCACGGGCGAACCGCCCTTCGCGGGGGACAACGCGCTGGACGTCGCGCTGCGCCGCTTCGAGGAGGATCCGCGCGAGCTGCGCGAGCTGTTGCCGGCCGCCGATTCCGAGCTCACCGACGTGATCCACGCGCTGCTCGCGCGCGATCCCGTGGACCGGCCGTGGGATGCGAAAATGATCTCCGAACGGCTGGGCGACATCACGGCGCGGCTGCGCGCGACGCGCACCGCGGGCGAGGCGCAAGAGCCCCTGCGCTAAAGTTGCGGCCCGCGACGCCGATCAAGAACAGGTAAGCGGCCGGACAGCCCTCGCACGGTTGGGGCCGCTGCGGATCCTGAACGATGGACGGATCCGCGTTCACGCACCGGTTCTTCCGGAGCGGCACTCGTGCGGAGGGACTTTTTACTTTGGTCCGAGGCATGTACACGGCGGCGTCCGGAGCGCTCGTCGCACAATCTGCGGTGGACACGATCGCGAACAACCTCGCGAACGTCAACACTGCCGGGTTCAAGCGCACGCTGCTCCAAGTGCAGTCGCAGCCCGAGCGCGACATCTACCGCTTTCAGACCGATCCGGCCAAGAACGGCGGCGTCGCGACGCGGCAGCTCGTCGGAGCGCTCGGCACCGGCGCGCAGATCTACGACACGCCGGCGGACTACGCGCAAGGCACGATCGCGACGACGGGCAACGATCTCGACGTCGCGCTGTCCGGTCCGGGTTTCTTCGCGGTGCGCGAAGGCAACGGCAACGTCCGGTACACGCGCGACGGGGCCTTCCTGCGCGATCAGAACGGCTTCCTCACGGCGCAGAACGGTGACCGCGTGCTGGGCCGCAACGCGACGCCGATCGTGCTGCCCGCAAGCGGCAAGGTGCAGATCGGCCGCGACGGCGCCGTGAGCGTCGACGGCCGCGCGTACGACCAATTGGGGGTCGTGGAGTTCGCGAACCCCGCGGCGCTGCGCCCCGAGGGCGCGAACCGCTTCATCGATAGCGGCGCCGGCGTGCGGGCCGCGACGAACACCAGCGCGCTGCAAGGCTCGCTCGAGAAGAGCAACGCCGACGTCATTCGCTCGATGGTCGATCTGATCGCCAACGAGCGCTGGTTCGACGCGAACGAAAAATCGATCCAAACCCAAGACGACGCGGTTGGTCAAGCGATCACCACCGTCGGCCGCACGAACGCATAGGAGCGACACCGACATGATGAGAGCGCTGTACACGGCCGCGACGGGGATGCTCGCGCAGCAGTACAACATCGACACGATCAGCAACAACCTGGCCAACGTGA
>JAXDMA010000101.1:0-7445 GCA_034666305.1 Vulcanimicrobiota bacterium | reverse complement strand
AACGACGCGCTCGACCGTACGCCCGAGCAGCTTCCGGCGCTCAAGGAAGCCGGGGTCGTCGATTCGGGCGGAGCGGGCCTCTGCTATTTCCTCGAAGGCGTGCTGCGCTTTCTGCCGCAGGCGACCGTCCGTACGACCGCCTTTCCGCACCGGCCGGTGCGCTCGAGCGTGTTCACGCGCCAGCAGCTCGTGGGCGACAACCGGTTCTGCACGGAGTTCGTGTTGGAGAACGCGACGGTCGAGGCGCACCCGCTGCGCGACGAGCTGGCGCGGCACGGCGACTCGCTGCTCGTCATCGGCGGCGCGCCCACGATCAAGGTGCACATCCACTGCGCCGAGCCCGACACCGTGAAGGCGATCGCCGCGAAGCACGGGACCGTGACGCGCTGGAAGCGCGAGGACATGGCCGAGCAGCACAACCTGCTGGTGGTCGACGCGCCGGCGCACGCGATCGGAATCGCGGCCGTCGTCCCGGGCGCCGGCTTCGACCGCATTGCGCGCGAGCTCGGCGCCGACGTCACCATCCCCGTTCCGCCCGGCGCGAACCCGTCGGTGCGCGATCTGCTGGTCGGCGTCAACGCATCGCTCGCAAACACCGTATATCTGCTGCCCAACGATCCCAACGTCGCGCTCGCCGCGCGCGAGGTCGGCGCGCTCACCGCGAAGACCGTCGTGGTGGTGCCCAGCGCCGATCCCATAGCCGGGCTCGCGGTGCTCTTGCGATTGGGCGGCGGCGAGAAGCCCGTGGCGCTCGATGCGCTGACGCCGGCGCTGGAGGACGTGCGTAGTGCCTCGGTGTTCTTCGCCGGCAAAGACGCGAGCGTGAACGGCGTCGCGGTGCAGAAGGGTGCGCCGTCGGCGTCGATCGGCAAGCGGTTGCTCACGGCGGGGACGCTCGGCGACGTGATCGGTGACGCCGCCGCGGCGCTGGGCGCGTCCGGGGGCGGGCTGGTGACGCTGTACTACGGCGGCGCGCAGCGCGAGCGTGACGCGCAGAAGTACGCGGCCGCGCTCGGCGAACGTTTCAGCGCCGTGGATGTGGAATATTATTACGGCGGTCAGCCGAGCGTCGAGTATTGGATCAGCGTTGAGCAGTAGTGCGGTGAGCCGGAACGGCAAGGTGCCCGTCATCGCCGTGGACGCGATGGGCGGGGACGATGCGCCGGGGGCGATCGTCGCCGGTGCGCTGCTCGCGCACCGCAACGCGATCGGCAAGATCGTGCTCGTCGGCGACCGTGCCCGCATCGAGCCGCTGCTCCATGGCGAGACCGCGATCGAGATCGTGCACTCGGCGGGTGAAGTGCCGATGGATGCAAGCGCGTCGCAGGCCGTCCGCAAGTCCGACGGCACGTCGCTCGGCGACGCCATCGAGCTGGTGCGCAACGGCCGCGCGGACGCGGTGGTGTCGGCGGGCAACAGCGGCGCGTTCTTGGCGATCGCGCTGATCCGGCTGCGCCCGATCCCCGGCATCGCGCGGCCGGCGATCGGGGCGGTGCTCCCGGGCCGGTACGGACCAGTTGTTTTGTGCGATGCCGGCGCGAACGTCGATTGCAAGCCCGAGTGGATGATGCAGTTCGGCTTGATGGGCAGCGCGTACGCGCGTGCCGGGCTCGGCATCGACGAGCCGCGTGTCGCCGTCATCTCCGTCGGCGAGGAGAGCACCAAGGGCAACGCGCAGTCGATGGAAGCGGCCGAGCTGCTCTCCCGTGCGCCCGTGCGCTTCGTCGGCAACATCGAGGGCAAGGACATCCTGCAGAACCACGCGGACGTCGTCGTCGCGGACGGCTTCGTCGGGAACGTCATCCTCAAGACGGCGGAAGGCAGCGCGGTGTACATCCGCGACGTGCTGCGCGAGTCGTTCGAGACCGCCGGGCCGTTGGGCAAGGTAGGGGCGCTGCTCAGCCGCAGCGTCTTCGCGAAGATCCGGGTGCGGCTCGACTACTCGACGTACGGCGGCGCACCGCTGCTGGGCGTGCGCGGCAACTGCGTCGTCGCGCACGGCCGCTCGGACAAGGTCGCCATCTGCAACGCGATTCGCCAGGCCGCCGCGGTCGCCGCCGCCGACTTGGTCGGCTCGATCGGAGCGGCGCTCGCCGTATGAATGCCACCCCTTCGACAAGCTCAGGGCGGGCTGTCGCCATCGTCACGGACTCGACCTCGGACCTCGCGAGCGGGGACGGCATCGACGTCGTCCCGCTATTCGTCAACTTCGGCGACACGCGCTTTCGCGATCGGATCGACCTCTCGCTCGACGAGTTCTACCGCAAGCTCGCGAGCCTCAAGGAGATGCCGACCACCGCGCAGCCGACCCCGGCGATGTTCGAGGACGCATATCGCCCGCACGTCGCGGCGGGCCGCCCGGTCGTGTGCATCACGATTACGGCGAGCCTCTCGGGAACGAACAACGCGGCGAACATCGCCGCGAAAGCGTTTCCGAACGCGGAGATCCACGTGGTCGACAGCGCGACGGTCGCCGGTGGGCTCGCGCTGCAGGCGCAGCACGCGCGCGACGTCGCGCGCGCCGGCGGCGACGTGCAGGCGGTGCTCGCGGCGCTCGATCGCGACCGCGAGGTGCTGCGCGGTTTCGTGACCGTGCCCGATCTGTCGCACGCCGTGCGCACCGGTCGCGTATCGCGCACGCAAGCGTTCGTCGGATCGCTCGTGAAGATCGTTCCCGTCTTGCGGATCGACTCGGGCAAAGTTCAGGAGCACGCGCGCGTGCGCACGTACGCGCGGGCGCTCGATACGTGCGTCGACGCAGCGGCCGCGGAGGCGAACAAAGCGGACGGCGCGCGCATCTGCGTGATCCATTCGCACGCCGCCGACGAAGCGGCGCGCGTCGTGAGCAAACTGCGCGAGAAAATAACCACAAAGCCCGCGGCGTTCGAACAGATCGAAGCGGGCCCGGTGATCGGAACCCACGCAGGCCAAGGCGCGATCGGAATCTTCGTCATCCCCGGCCCGTGAGCGCGCCGCAGCGCGCAGGCGTCTACGTTCACCTGCCGTTTTGTCCGTACATCTGTCCGTATTGTGATTTTGCGAAGTGGGCGTGGGACGACGCGCGCGCGGCGCGCTATCTCACCGCGCTGCGCGCCGAGCTCGTGGCCGCGCCGGTCGTTGCAGCGCGCACGCTGTTCTTCGGCGGCGGCACGCCGACGACGTACGCCCCCGCCGCGATCGCCGAACTGATCGGCGGCGTGCGCGCGCGCTGCGCTCTGCCGCACGACGCGGAGGTCACGACCGAAGCGAACCCCGATCCGGCGCTGGCGCCGCGGCTGCGCGAACTGC
This sequence comes from Vulcanimicrobiota bacterium, assembly GCA_034666305.1. GTDB lineage: Bacteria > Vulcanimicrobiota > Vulcanimicrobiia > Vulcanimicrobiales > Vulcanimicrobiaceae > Vulcanimicrobium. The sequence goes on along the minus strand of JAXDMA010000101.1, from coordinate 4,157 downwards.
ACGACGCCGGCGTGAACCGGCTGTCGATCGGCGTGCAGTCGTTCGAGCCGCACGAGCTGCGCGTGCTCGGGCGGCGCCACACCGCCGCCGACGTCGCGCACGCCGTGCGCACGGCGCGTGCGGCCGGCTTCGCGAACCTGTCGATCGACTTGATCTTCGGCGCCCCGGGCCAGACGGAGGAGAGCTGGGCCGCGTCGCTCGACGCCGCGGTCGCGCTCGAGGTCGAGCACGTGTCGTGCTACGGCCTCACCATCGAGGAAGGCACGCCGTACGCGACGTGGTTCGCGCGCGATCCCGCGGCGTTCGCGGACGATACGCGCGAAGCGCGGCTCTACGCGATCGCGATCGACCGCCTGCGCGTCGCCGGATTCGAGCAGTACGAGATCTCGAACTGGGCCAAACCCGGCTTCCGCTCCCAGCACAACGCGATCTACTGGGCCAATGATCCGTACCTCGGCCTGGGCGTCGGCGCTGCGACCTACCTCGACGGCGTCCGCTCGACCCACACGCGGAACCTCGATGAATACTGCGCCGCGGCGCTGGGCGGAACGCCGATCCCCGGCGAGAGCGAGCGGCTCGAGGGGCGCAAACGAGCCGGCGAGGCGATCATGCTCGCGCTGCGCACGGCCGAAGGAGTCGACCTGGCGGCGTTCCGCGAACGGTACGGCATCGATGTGTATCAACGATACCGGAGCGTGGTCGAAGACCTCGTCGCGGCAGGCGTTCTCGCCGCCGATCCCGCGCGCTTGCTCCTCACCGAACGCGGCCGGTTCGTAGCCAACGATGTCTGTGGTGCGTTCCTCGCCGACTGAGCCCGGCCGCGGCGTCGCGACCGCGCTCCTGCGCCTCGGCTTCGCCGTGATCTTCGGCGTCACGGGCTTCTTGCTCGGGCGCGAGGCGTACGTGCACCTGATCTCGCTGCACGTCGCGAGCCAGTTCTGGCAACTCGCGCTCATCGTGGTCGCTCCCATGGTCGGCGCCGTCATCGGCGTGCTCGTCGCGCCCGCGGCGCAGCTGCTGTTCGAAACCCAGCTCCACCAGGTCGAACGCGCGATGGACCGGTTGGCGCCGGGCGAGCTGGTCGGCGGTGCGGTCGGGCTCGTCACCGGACTGGTCATCGCGTTTCTCATCAAGAGCATCTTGTTCGAGTTCGTCGCGTTCGCGGGGCCGACGGGCGGTTACATCGCGATCGCCCTGTACCTGGTCGTATCGATCTTTGCCGCGTTTCTCGGCGCGCGCGTCGGGGCGAAGCAGCGCGTCACGCTCGGCCGGATCGCGACGCCGTCGAGCGGCGCCGGCGGCGGCGAGCCCAAGGTGCTCGACACGTCGGTGATCATCGACGGCCGCGTGCTCGACATCGTGCGCACCGGATTTCTCGACGGCCCGCTGCTGCTGCCGCGCTTCGTGCTGCGCGAGCTGCAGCTCATCGCCGACAGCGCGGATCCGCTCAAGCGCACGCGCGGGCGGCGCGGCCTCGAGCTGCTCAGGACGCTGCAGGAAACGGTGCCGATCGAGATCGTCGAACGCGATCCCGAGGACATCGCGCAAGTCGATGCCAAGCTGGTGCGCTTGGCGCAGGAGCGCGGTGCGAAGCTCGTGACCAACGATTACAATCTCAACCGTGTCGCGCACGTCGAGGGGGTTCCCGTTCTCAACATCAACGAACTCGCCAACGCGCTCAAGCCCGTACTGCTGCCGGGCGACGAGCTGCGCGTCAGCGTCATTCGCGAAGGGCGCGAGACGCATCAAGGCGTCGGCTACCTCGACGACGGCACGATGATCGTGGTCGAGAACGGCCGCCGCTTGATCGGCGAAACGGTGGACGTCGCCGTCACCAGCGCGCTGCAAACGAACGCTGGCCGAATGATCTTTGCCCGCCCGCGAGCAAGAACATGATCTGGGGCGCGGTTATCGTTGCTGCCGGGCATGGCACGCGGTTTGGCGGTCCCAAGCAGCTCGTCGATCTGGGCGGAAAACCCATGATCGCGTGGTCGATCGAAGCGTTCGCGGCGCTGCCCGAGATCGCGGAGCTCGTGATCGTGACCGAGCCGGAGTTCGTCGAGCGGATGGAATCGCTCGCGCATGCGCGCGTGAAGGACGCGACCGTGATCGTCGTGCGCGGCGGCCCGGATCGTCAGGCCAGCGTGCGGCACGGCTTGGAAGCGCTCTCCGACGACGTCGGCGCGGTGCTCGTCCATGACGGTGCGCGGCCGCTCGTGCGCACGTCCGACGTTCGCAACGGGATGCGCCCCGTGCGGCCCGGCACGGCGTCTTTGCTCGCGACGCCGGTCATCGACACGATCAAGGTGGTCGACGCGACGGGCAAGGTGACGCGCACGCTGGCCCGCGGCGAACTGTGGTCCGCGCAAACGCCGCAGTTCGCGACCGCACGCGATCTGCGCCGCGCACACGCCGAAGCGGCGCGCCACGGCCAGCCGCCGGCAACGGACGACGCCGCGCTGCTCGAACGGGCCGGCCTCGACGTGGTGGTGGTGGAAGGTGTGGCGGACAACTTCAAGGTGACGGTGCCGGGCGATCTTGCGCGCGCCGAACTGTTGCTGCGCGAACGCGGGCCGCAGGGCATGGCCGAGGAAGAAGTGCTGCTGGTCGAGTGCTACGTCGAGCCGCGCGCGGTCGACGCGGTGCTGCGCGAACTCGAGGCGCGCGACGCGCGGATCGATGAGGTCGACCGCGATCTGCCCAGCGCGACGATCATTCGAGCGTACGCGACCAACGGCGCGCTGCGCGGCTTCGGGACGCGCCTCAACGCGTTGGCGGGCGAAGACGCGCTCTACACGGCGCACCTCTCGCATCACGCCCCCCGTACCTCGGCGCTCCCCGAGCGGGAGCACTAGCGCTTTTGCACGCCCCGCAGTTTCGCGTCGGACATGGTTTCGATGCGCACCGGCTCGTCGAGGGACGGCCGTTCGTGCTGGGCGGCGTTCGCATTCCGCACGAGAAGGGTCCGCTCGGGCACAGCGACGCGGACGCTCTCGTGCACGCCATCAGCGACGCATTGCTGGGCGCGTGCGCGCTGGGCGACCTGGGGGCGCACTTCCCTGATGACGACCCCCAGTGGAAGGATGCAGACTCGCTGCGGCTGCTGGCAGCCTGCCACGAGCTCTCGGTTCGCCACGGCTGGACGATCGCGAACGTCGACGCGACGGTCGTGGTCGAGGCGCCTCGGTTGTCAGCCCACGTTCCGCTGATGCGAGACGCGATCGCGGACGTGCTCGGTCTGGACGTCGCGCGGATCAGCGTGAAGGCGAAGACGAGCGAGGGGATGGGCTATACCGGCGACGGGACGGGGATCGCGGCGTACGCGGTCGTGCTCGTCGAAAGCCTCGAGCGGCGCGAACCAGATCACAGCGCCTTCACCTGAAGGTCGTCGCCGCGAAGCTCGCCGGCCCGGGCGTCGCCGCGCTGGCGGCGGCGTGCGCTCAGTTCGTCGGCCCACACCCCGGTCGCCGCGCATTCGGCGGCGACCGCGGAAAGCTCAGCCAGCATGCGGAGCGCGCCCGTGACGCGTCGCGATTCAGGCGTAACGTTCATGTGCCTACGCTACCGGAGCGCGGCGCCAGGCTCTATCCGTGACGGTACGGAGCTTGGTGCGCCTCGGTACGGAGGCTAGGTAACGGCGACCCCAGACTCGTCCAGCAAGCGCGCGAGCCCGCCGCGGTTCGAGACGCCGAGCTTGCGATAGATCGCCGCGATGTGCGTCTCGACCGTCCGCTCGGAGATCACCAGGTCGCCGGCGATCGCGCGCGTCGTCCGGCCGGCGACGACGAGCGCAGCGATCTCCCGCTCGCGTGCCGTCAGCGTCGACTCGCCGCGGCGGCGCGGCGCCGCGACGCCGGTCTCCGTGAGCCGCCTGACCTCGCCGCTCGCGCCGATCTCCCGGAAGAGCGCGACAGCTTCCGCCGTTCGCCCCGCGAGCTCGAGGGCGAAGGCCTCGTCGACACGCCAACCCGCGGTGCGGAACGCGTCGACGGCCGCCTCGGCGAGCGCGACCGCGTCGTCACGCCGGCGTTTGCGCAGCGCTTCGCGCGCGTCCGCGAGCGCGAGAAAACCGCGTGCCGGGAACGCGCCGTCGTGCGCGGCGACGAGGGCTAGCGCGTCGCGCACCGCGGCGCGCAGCCCGGGCTCGCCGCAGCGGC
>JAXDMA010000100.1:0-5874 GCA_034666305.1 Vulcanimicrobiota bacterium | reverse complement strand
CTCCGCCCGCTGTTAATACCGGGCATCCAGCACAAGACTATGTTCGCGAGGCCCTCGAAGCCGATGGCTACTTGGTCTACGACGTCTCGAATCAGCGACTCGGGTATGACCTGTATGCAGTCAAGGGAGGGCGTATCCGATACGTTGAGGTCAAGAGCTCGCTAAAGACATGCTCCCCGGTGTTAACAGCTTTCGAATTCGCGAGAGCGGTCCAGCACGGCACCGATTTCATCCTCGCCGTGATGGAAAATTTCGACCCCAACGGGACCAATGCGATCCACTGGATACCGGACCCGGCAAATGCCTGCACCATTACGGCGACCACAACCACCGAGCATGCTGTTGCGCGGTCATCCTGGAAGACTGCTGTTGTGTCGCTATCGTCAGTGTAGAGTCGGCTCGAAGTGAGGTACAAACGACTGTGATTGCAAGGGATGCGACGAGACGTGCGTGGCTCGACTACGCTTGGCGGATCGTCTCGGCCCCGATAGCCGGGGACCCGCACATTGCGATGTGCGAGATGGCCGGAGGAGCGCCGTCCATCCCGGGGCTGGCAGGTGCCGACACCGCGACGCGGCTACCCGGTTTCATCGGCGAGCGATACGAAGCTGGCAAGGGCGTACTCCTCGTTGGGGTGCTACTGAAGACGGCGGAAGTTGCAGACCCTGCATTCCTCCCTGCGATGGCGGCTGGTGCCGCGTGGGTCCGCACTGGGCGGAGCGCAACTTCGGACGCGAAGTTCTTCGCTGACGCTTGCGACGCTTATGCGAACGCGATGCCGGGCTGGCCGGTATGGAGACGCTTCGGGGTGGTGCTGGATTCCCTTGGGCTCGGCTTAGAAGACGTAGCCTACACGAATGCCGCAAAGTGCTGGCACACATGGCGCGGTTACGACGATCGCAATTTGGCGAAGAACCTCGCCAGCAAATGCAGCTCGAAGTTCTCGCAGATTTCATCGCTCGTGGATCGTATTGAGCCACGGCAGGTCTACCTCGCGGGCGCAAGCGCCGCATCGTCGGTACGGCGCAGCGCGAAGCGAGACGTCTTTGTAATCAATGTCATCAATGGTTCCGTCGACGGGATGGAGCCTTGGCCGAATTGGCTTGCCGAAGCGCGACAGCTATACGACGGCGTCAACACGATCAAGACGGGTCCACGCTAGCCTCATCCCGGCCCAAAGCGCTCGGGTACCGGCAGTGCAAATTAAAACGTCCCGCTCGCGGTACGCTAGGTATTGCATGCAGTTTGACTCGGAAAACCCCGGGCATGGGTGAGTTTTCGAAATAAACTGCCGTCCGATCTACACCTCACGAGCTCCGATTCCGACGCAGGCCCGCGATCCGAACGAAGTAGATAATCAGCGACGGTTTCGTCGTGATTGCCCCCTTTTATTTGAGCTTCGATTGCTTCCCACGCATCGGTCCCGGCCTCGTGGAGCGCATCGTCGCGTTCAGCGCGTCGAACGGCCCGGTGGCATTCGTCGACGAGCTGCTCGAAGCCGCAGGCTCGACGCGATGCTGCCGTACGTCGTCGCGCGTTAGTTCATCCTGAGCCGGTCGAAGCGCGGAACCGCCGAATGACGTTCCGCGCGACGCCTGCGAATACGGCGTCGCGCGCGGCATCCGGCCCGTTCACCTCGGCGAAGTACATCGCGAGCACGATCGGCGCGCCGGTCGGCGGCCACAAAATCGCGACGTCGTTTGCGCCGGTGTTCGTGGTGCCCGTCTTGTCGCCGACCGTCCAGCCCGCGGGGACACCGGCGCGGATGCGCGAGCGCCCGGTGTCGGCGCGGCGCATCCACCCGAACAGGTTCTCTTTCGACGCGGCCGACAGAATCGGGTCGCGCAGCAGCCTGACGAGGGTGTGCGCCATCGCTTCGGGTGTCGTCGTGTCGCGCACGTCGCCCGGCGTCGCCTCGTTGAGCGCCGGCTCGGAGCGATCGAGTCGCGTCATTGCGTCGCCGATGCCGCGAACGTAGCGCGTCACGCCCGCCGGGCCGCCGACCGTGCCCAGCAGAAGGTTCGCGGCGGTGTTGTCGCTGTGCTCGACGGCGGCTGCGCACAACGCGCCGACGGTGAGCTTGCCGCCGTGCGGCTGCAGGCCGGTGACGGGGCTATACGCGAGCAGCGCATCGGCTCCGAACGCGATCGCGCGGTCGAGGCGTTCCGCGCCGCGGTCGACGCGTGACAGCACCGCCATCACCAGCGGCAGTTTGAAGGTACTCGCGAGCGGAAAGCGTTGCGTCCACCGGACCAAAATGCGGCGACCGCTCTGGAGGTCGATCGCGACGACGCCCAATCGGCCCGGGCAAAGCCGCTCCTCCGCCGGGAACGCCTTCGCCGAGAACGTGTCAAACGAGGCCGCCGGTGATGCGGCGGCGGCAGCCAAGCTCGAGAGAAAGACGGTACGATCCATCGCGCACGTCGAGTTCGCCAGGATGGCTCACGCCGCATCCCGGGTACAAGGCCGCAATGATTCGTACGGTCGTGCTATCTCTCGCGCTCGTCGCCGCGACTGCCGGCGCCGCGAAGGCGCCGCCGAAACCAACGAGCGCTCCCGCGGTCGCGAAAAGCCCGGACGCGCCGGCGGACGAGTATTTCGGACCGTTCAAGTACAGCGCGATCTCCGTGCGCATGAAGATCAACGCGCTGGGGCGTTCGTATCACGAGCGCTGGAGCGACGACGCGTCGATCGTGCACGACGCGCTGCTGGTCGAATCGTCGTACCGCGCGTGGGCCCAAAAATATCCGAAGGACCGCTGGCTCGCGCCTACCGCGTATCACCTCGCGCAGTTATATCAAGACGTGCAAACGCAAGATGCGCGCAGTCATGCGCGCGCGATGTACGACTTCCTCGTGAAGAATTTTCCGGCGTCCAAAGAAGCGCACTCCGCGCGCATCCGCTTGAGCGGGGGCTTCCCGGCGCTCCACGCGGAGTCGCCGGTGTCGCGGACGCCGTCGCCGTACGGAACGGCCTCGCCTGTTCCGGGCGCATCCCCAACGGCTCCGCCTGCTACGCCGAGCGCGGGCCCAAGCGCGGTCGCGAGCCCGGCGGCATCACCAAAACCGAGCGCAAGCCCCTAAAAACAACGAGCGCCCGGATTTTTCCGAGCGCTCATGTTTTTCTGGTCTACCAGCCGCCGCCGGAATCGCCGCCGCCGCCGGAGTCGCCGCCGCCCCAGCCGCCGCCGCCCGAGTCGCCGCCGCCGGAGTCACCCCAGCCGCCGCCCCCGCCGCTCGAGGTGTCGATCTGGCCCGCGTCGCTCTGCCAGCCGCTCGCGTCGGCCGACGTTCCCTGATCGCCGCCGGTGTTCGCGTAGGAGCCGCCGTCCCCGCCGACGTTTCCGCCGCCGCGGTTGCCGAACAGCTCGTTGCCCAGGAACGCGCCGCCGAGTCCGCCGAGCATGCCGCTCCAGAAGCCGCCGCCGCCGCCGCCGAAGCCGCCGCCGTAGCCCGGTCCGCCGCCGCCGTAGCCCGGTCCGTAACCGCCGCCCATGCGCGGTCCGGCAATCGCGCGGAAGATGCCGCGAATGACGAAGAATATCACCGCGAGGATGATGATCCACCAAATCCAGCCCATGCTGAAACCTCCTGAGCTCGAGCGCTGCGTGCTGACGGACGATCCCGCGCCGACGGGCTGGCGCCCGCGGTTGAGCGACGATGCGTGGCCGCGATACGTGTTGACGATGAGGTCGACTGCGTTCTGCACGCCGCCGTCGAAGTCGCCGGCTTTGAACGACGCGCGCATCGTCTGCACGATCGTGCTGAACGATCCGCCCGGGAAGAATTGACGCGATGCGCGGTCGCCGTTGACCTGGATCTGCTTCTCGCTTTTCGCGATGAGAATCTCAACGCCGTTGACTTGATTCTGCGCGAAGCTGCGCTCCATCGCGGCGAGCGGCGTCACACCGCCCAGCGACTCGGTGGTGACCACCAAGACTTCTTTGCCGGTCCGCGCGTTGAGATCGCCGACTTCCTGGTCGATCTTCGCGATGGTGGCCGCGGACAGCATGTGCGCGTCGTCGACGACGTAGCTGCTGCGCGCGGCTGAAGCGGGCGATATCGCCGTCGCGACGACGATGGTCAGGGCGGCGAGAGCAGCAAGCGCTGCCTGTGGTTTCATCGGTGGCTGATCCTCCGGGGTCCGAGTACCTGGGGAGTGCAGGTAAGTTGCGATCGGCTCAGCGGACGGCGACGAGCGCGACGCCCACCGACGTGAGGATGAAGATCGCGAGGACCACCCATACGAATGCTCGCGTCAAGGTCTTACCCAGTCGGCTGGGCCGGCGATAAGGCTCGCGCTTCACTGCGCTTCCGCCCGCGCCTCTGCGACGCGTCCCCAAAGCCGCTCCAGGTTGTAGAACTGGCGCTGCTCGGGCGTGAACACGTGGGCGACCACGTGCCCGAGGTCGATCAGGATCCAGCCGCCGTCCGCGTGGCCCTCGGTGCGCGGCCGCAGCCCCGCCTCCTTTGCCTTGTCCACGATCGCGTCGGCGATCGAGCGGGTCTGAATCGTCGAGCGGCCGGTGACGATGACGAACGAGTCGGCGACGATCGTTCGGCCCGTGAGGTCGAGGACGCTGATGTCCTCGCCTTTTTTGTCTTCGGCGGCGTCGCGAACCAGTGCGGCGAGATCGAGCTCAGGCAGGGTGTTTCTCCTCGGAATCGGCGCCGGCGCCGGACGATCCGGCGGCGGCGAGGGTTTGGGGCGCGACGGTGAGGCCGCGCTCGAGCAGGTATGCGATCGACGACGTGACCACGGCGCGCGTCGCCGCGTCGAGATCGGCGAACGCGAGCGCGGCGAGCGCCGCGCGGCCGGTGAAGTCCCGCCCGGGCTCGAGCCCGTCGGCGAGGTAGACGACCTTGTCCAACGGGCTCATGACCGCATCGGCCAGCGTGTGTTTGCGAATTGCGGAAAGTACGTCCGGATCGTCGACGCCGAAGCGCTCGCGCGCCAGCTCCGCGCCGAGCCGCGCGTGCAGCACCACGGGGTGCGCGCGCTCGAACGCGTCGATCGCAAGCCCGCGCTCGGCGCATTCGCGCAGGAGCCGCTCGGCGGGATAGAGCCGGGCCAGATCGTGCAGCATCCCGGCGGTGCGCGCGCTCAGCGGATCGACGCCGTGCGCGCGTGCGAGCCGTTCCGCCATGCGCGCGACGCGCAGCACGTGCGCGTAGCGATGGCGCTGGTCGAGCGCGGCGCGCACCTTGCGCGCGGCGCGTACGAATCCCACACCCGTGCGGAGAAACGCCGCGTGCTCCGCGTTCAGTGGCGTACCTCGCGCCATACGCTCGCGCCGATCGGGCGCCCGCCGAGCTTCGCGGGCGCATACGCATCGCGCCCGAAGCGCGCGACGAGCTGGTCGTCGAACGCCTTGTCGTCGCTCGGGATCATTACCACGACCTTGCGGATGACGCCGCCGCGATCGAGGTCGATCCGCACAACCGTCGCGCGCGCGCCGCTGCCGTCGGCGACGTCGGTGTGCTTGAGCACGGGCGCGGTGAACGGAAAGCGGATTTGCGTCGGCGTCGGATCGGTGAGATAGCCGAGCCGCAGCAGCGTCGCACGATCGCCCGCGACGACGTGCGTCAGCATGGACGACTTCGCGTCGAACACGAGCACCACGCCGGAGTCGCCGCTGCGGCGGAACACGCGAAAATTCGGCCCTTCGTTTTCGGCGTCGACCGCGAGCTCGTCGCGCGCGCCCAGCGACGTCGTCTTGCCGAACGTGATCGTGTGGGGCTTGCCCTGCACGTCGATCGCGTACGACGTTCCGGCCGGAAACGCGAGGTCGACGGCGTGGATCGTCGCCTCGTCGTCGACGATCGCGACGATGCTCCCGGCGGCGTCGCCGAACGTGACGTGCTGGCCGTCGTC
>JAXDMA010000099.1:0-19347 GCA_034666305.1 Vulcanimicrobiota bacterium | reverse complement strand
GGACCATAGCCTGTTAGAATCCCCGACGGCCCGTGGGGGTGTAGCTCAGCTGGTAGAGCACTTGCTTCGCATGTAAGGGGTCAGGAGTTCGAGTCTCCTCACCTCCACCACGAGTCCGGAAGCCCGTCCGCCGCAAGGTGAACGGGCTTCTTTTATTCGGGTTCGCCTAGCGCGCTAGACCTTGCACTTGATGAAGTGGCCCTTCGCGTCGCGGCAACGTTTGACGGGCGTTTGCACGGTCGTCTTGCATTTGACGAACTTGCCTTTGGCGTCGCGACACGGCTTGGCATCGGCCGCGCCGGCAAGTCCGACCATGAACGCGAGCGCAAAGGCAGCGGTAACGAAACGACGCATTGAGGTCGACCTCCGGCGGACGAAATGAATTGACCGACTGTTCCCGCGTGGGCGCCCGATCCATTCCTTTTTCGGGACCGTCTAGACCCTGAGTTCGCTGAGGAGAACGGCGGGCGGGCGCGAGACAGCATCGATCGGTCGACGGCGGGATTCGTCGACCATCTCGGCGACCGGGCGGTGCTTACGGGGCCGGGCGGATCGCACCGGATGAGCGCGAACGCCGCGGCCGCGATCGCGGCCGGAAATTCCAACTTCCGCGTGCTTTCCTCGAACGTGTACCGCAAAGGGATCGACTACTAGGCGCTACAACTGCCCGGCGTACTTTGACTACACCAACGAGCTTTCGCAACCGGCTCGCGCCGAGCGGCACAAAGCGGCTCCTCGCCTTCGACGGCGGCGGGATCCGCGGCCTCATCGCGCTCGAGATCGCCGGCCGGCTCGAGACCCTGCTGCGGGACGAGCTCGGCGCCGGCAAGGAGTTCGTCCTCGCCGACTACTTCGACTACATCGCCGGAACGAGCACAGGCGCCATCATCGCGACGTGCCTCTCGCTGGGATACTCGGTCGAGCAGGTTCGGAACTTTTACCTCGAGGGCGCCGCGGCGATGTTCCGTCGCGCTTCGTTTTTCAAACAGCTCTACTATCGCAACGTCGGCACGAATTTGACGGCGCGGCTGCAGGAACTGCTCGCAAATGCCGACGGGACGCCGCTCAAACTCGGCGACGAGTCGTTGCGCACGCTTTTGCTCGTGATCATGAAGAACGCCACCACGAACTCGCCCTGGCCGCTTTCGAATAATCCCGCGGCGATCTACAACGACCGCGCGCATCCCGGCTGCAACCTCGAACTTCCGCTGTGGAAAATCGTCCGGGCGAGCACCGCGGCGCCGACGTTTTTCCCGCCCGAGGACGTGACCGTCGGCGGGGAGCGCTTCGTGTTCGTCGACGGCGCCGTGAGCGTCTACAACAATCCGGCTTTCCTGCTGTTCATCATGGCGACGCTGCCCGAATACCGCTTGCGCTGGGAAACCGGCGAAGAGAAAATGCTGCTGGTTTCCATCGGTACGGGTTCGGCCGGCCTCGCGTCGCCGACGCTCAAGGGATCGCAGATGAACCTGCTCTACAACGCGCGCTCGGTGCCGCTCGCGCTGCTGGACGCGTGCCAAAGCGAGCAGGACGTGCTCTGCCGCATCTTCGGCCGGTGCCGCTACGGCGAACCGATCGATACCGAGATCGGTGACTTCATTCAGAGTGACGACGCGTTCGGGATCGACGGCGGTCCGTTCGCTCCAAAGAAATTCACGTACATGCGGTACAATCCGAACATTTCGCCCGAAGGCCTGGCCGAACTCGGCGTGAGCGGGATCCGCTCGCAGGACGTGGAGGAGATGGATTCCCCCGACCATCTCGCCGATTTAGTCGCCGTCGGCAAGGCTTTTGCGAGCAGGGTCTCGCTCTCGCAGTTCGGCGCGTTTCCGATCGGGACGGCGCGTTGATTGCCGGCCTCGCCGGGCGCCGTATCGACGCGATCGACGCGGACCCCATACGCTTTCCGGAAACCCGGGAGGACGTAGTCGCGAGCCGCATCGCCGTGGCGTTGAAGGAGCGCGACGTGACGACCCTCGTATGTGCGGCGGCGTGTGGCTCCGATCTCCTCGCGCTCGACGCCGCTCAACGCGAGGGAATCGCGACACACATCGTGCTTCCGTACGGGGCCGCGACGTTTCGCCGCACCTCGGTCGTCGACCGCGGCCCGACCTGGGGCGCCGCCTTCGACCGCTTGATCGGCGACGCCGAAGCGCGCGATGCGCTCAGCATTCTCGGACTGGACCCCGACGATAAACGCGTGTACGAGAAGACGAACGACGGGATTCTCGACGAAGCGCTCGCGCTCGCCGGCAACGAGCCTGCCCGCGTCATCGCGCTGGCCGTGTGGGATGGCGAAATCGTGGGCCGGACGGATTACACCGCGGACTTCACCACCGCGGCGTGCACGCGCGGCATCGCGGTGCAATCGATCCCGATCCTCCAGTAACCGGCAGCACCTACGGCGCGTCACCCAGCGACCGCAGTGCGGCCTGAGCTGTCCCGCGCTGCACGTAGTCAGGACAGTCCCGCGCGGCAACCCGGTACAGCGCGACGGCTTCGGCCTTCGCGCCGCGCAGCGCCTGAAACTCCGCCACGTACACGTTCGCCTCGCAGAGCCGAGCGCGAGCTTTCAGCGAATCGGGATCGCGTGCGGCGGCGAGCGTCGCCGCCGGTGTGCTCTGCGCAAGATACAGCCGCACGATCGGCGCGGGCCACGCGTTCATGTCGAGCTTCGGCACGGCGCCTGCGAGCCGGCTCGGCGTGCCGCTGCGACGATCGCCGACCTCGCGCAGCAACGCCGCGTAGGCATTTGAGGGCGCGATCGCAGCGGCTTTCTCGAAATCGGCTCGCGCCGCTTCGAGCGGACCGCCGTACAGATTCGCCACGCCGCGCATGACGTACGCCAACGGCTGGTCGGGATTCGCCGAGAGCGACGCGGTGAGGCTGGTGACGGCGCGTTCGCGGTCCCCCATGGCGAGATAGTCCAAGCCGAGCGAGAACGCTGCATAGCCCAGGCGCGGGTTCAGGCGTAACGCCTGCTCGTAATCGGCGATCGCACGGTCATGCTCGCCGCGCAAGTCGTAGATGTACGCGCGTCCGGACAGCGCGATCGCGGCGGTCGGATCGAGGCGAATCGCATCATTGTAGTCGATGAATGCCTGGTCGTATTCGGCTTTCAGCCCGTGCGCGATGCCGCGGTCGTTACGGTAACGCGCGCTCTGCGGATCGAGGCGAATCGCCTCGGTGAAATCCGCGATCGCGTGGTCGAGGTCGCCCTTGTTCTGGTACGCATAGCCTCGCTGTTCGTACGCGGCCAGAAACTGCGCATCGAGCCGAATTGCCGCGGTCAGGTCGGCGATCGCGCGGTCGCGGTCGCCGCTGCGCTGGTACGCGATACCGCGCCCGAGCAGCGAGGTCTTCGAGGCCGGCGCAAGCCGCAACGCCTGGTCGTAGTCGGCGATCGCACGCACGAAGTCGCCCTTCAACCGGTACGCGCTGCCGCGGTTGCTGTACGCTGCCGCAAACGTCGGGTCGAGGCGGATCGCCTCGTCGTCGTCGGCGATCTCCTTGTCGTATTCGCCCTTGTTCTCGTAGGCGAGTCCGCGGTTGTTGTAGGCAACCACGTATTTGCGGTCGAGCCGTATCGCCTCGGTGTAGTCGGCGATCGAGCGATCGACCTCGCCGGTGAGGCGAAGCCGGTTGCCACGATTGTAGTACGCCACCGCATCGCTAGGGTCGATGCGAATCGCCGTGTCGAAGTCGGCGAACGCGCGCGCGTGATCGCCTTTCGCATCGTACGACCAGCCCCTGTTATTGTAGGCATTGGCGTGGGTCGGTGCCACACGGATCGCAGCCGTATAATCAACGATCGCGCGGTCTTGGTCGCCGCTGTCGCTGTAGGCGAGGCCGCGATTGTAGTATGCCGACGAATAATCGGGATCGATACGAATCGCCTTCGTATAGTCGGCAATCGCCCGCGCAACCTCGCCCTTGATCAGGAGGCTGTTGCCGCGATCGTAGTAGGCGATCGCATTGTCCGGGTTCAGGCGCAGCGACTCGTCGTAATCGGCGATCGCACGATCGTGATTGCCGGTGTCGTCGTACGCCGCGCCGCGATTGGTGTAGGCGAACGCGAACGAGGGATCGAGCCGAATCGCTTCGTTGTAGTCGGCGAGCGCGCGCGCCGTGTCGCCTTTGTGCCAATACGCGTTGCCACGATTGTAATACGGGATCGCGTCGCGCGGATCGACACCGATCGCAAGGCTGAACTCCCGCACCGCCCGGTCGTAATCGCCGTTGGCGTGGTCCACGGTGCCGAGGTTGTTATAAGCCGCAGCGATGCGCTGCGGGTCCCCGCTTCGGCGCGCCGCATCGAACTGCGCATCGAACGACGCGTGCGCAGCCGCGGCAGTATCGAACTTCCGCAACAGCGTGGGCGCGTTCAGCGCGAACGAGGCGCGCGGGGTGCCGCTCGCAGCGATCACGTCGATCGCCCGAATCGCGGGCCCCAGCGATGCGGACGGAGCCCGGCCGGCCGACCCCGTCGCGGAACCCGTTCCCGCGCGCGCCCTCCGCGAAAGCTCGCCCTTCGCCGAACCGATCTGCAGCCTCGCGGCGTAACCGACGTCGACCACGCCGCGTGCGCATGCGAACGTGACGCGCCTCCCGGTGGTGGCAACGGAGAACACCGTCCCGCGCGCCGAGGCAGTGAACGTATTGCCGTAGCGAACTTGAAAGAAGTCGAGCGCACCGTGCACGACGGAGAACAGCGCGCTTCCGTGCGTGACCGTGGAACGCTCGCCGGCACCGGTCGACACCAGCGTGAAGCTTGTGTCGGGCCGAAGCGTCGTCGTGCTTTTCGCGTCGGTGGAAGCGATGACGACGGTGATCCGCAGCGGCACGTCGATGCGCGAACCGTCGGGCAGCGTTTGGCGCACCGCCAGCGGTTCGGGGCGGCCGTTCGGGCGTGTCACCGTCGCGTGCGCGGTCGCACCCGGCTGCGAGCGGATCTCGAGCACGACGTGCTCTCGCACGGCGGCAGCGGCCGGTACCGCTGTGAGTACCGGCACTAGCACGGCAACCACGAGGCCGAATAGGGCGGGCTTCGTCATGTCATGCCGATCCTGCTGGTGCAGCGGATGGAGACTGTCTCGATTCGAGATCGCGGATGACTTCGGCGACGATCTCGGTCACGAGATCGGGCCGTTCGTCGATGCTGATCGCTTGAATGTCGTCGACCGTGGCGAGAATCAGCGGCTTACCACGCATGATCGGCAGCACGCAGCGCGCGCCCTCGCCGGCGATGATCCACTTGCGGTGCGCGCGCTTGATCTCGAACCGGCAGTAGGGCCGCTCGAAGTACGTTTTCGAGTAGACCGGTACGATGAAGCGGCTGCCGTCGATGGCCAGGCTGATCTTGTCCTGCCAGCCGGAACCGACGCGAATCGACGAGGTGTCGAAAAAGATCGCGAGCTTCTTTCCATCGGCGGTGCTGGCCGATTTGAGCGGCACGAACACGTTCTCGTAGACCCAGGTGAACTCATCGTGCGCGTACGAGATAAACACGTCATAGTCGTTCGATTCTTCAGGCGGAAGGTCGATCGTGCGCGACTGCTCGAGCAGGATCTGGCGGCCGCGCTCGCCGCACAACGCGCCGGCGAAGAATACGGACATCGACACGAGGCTCACCTGCGGCTGAATCTGCTTGGCAAAGAGCATCCACGCCTCGAACGCGCCGAACAGCGCCAGCGCGAACGCGGCGGCGGCCGCCGCCGCGATCCACGGCAGATACGAACGCATCGTGCGCAGCCGCAGCCGGCGCAACCCTTGAAACGCTGCAGTGAACGCGACCAGCGTCACCGCGCCAAACCCCGTCACGAGAAGCACCAGCATCTCGTTGGCGGGCAAGGGCTGGAAGTAGCCCGACTCGGCGCTGCGCTCGAGCAAGCCGCTCAGCGCCCACGCGAGCAGCTCGGGGTTGCTGCGCGGAGCCGTCCCGGTGTGAAGCGGCCCCAGGTCTTTCGCCAGCGTCGCGACGATCACGTACTTGCCGTTGAAATCGGCGCCGGCGGGAAACGGCCGGCTCAGCGTCACCCGCGTCACGCTCTGCGCGAAGTCCCGCTGCGCGCCGAGCTGAACGACCTCCATCGTCTGCGTCGCCCGCTCGTCCTCGCACGGCGCGAGGCGCTGCGCAGCGACGTCCCGGACGACACGGTACGGCAACGCGCGCAGATCTTGCGTCCCCGTCACGTTGCCGCGGCTGTCCGTTTGCGCAAGGCGGTAGCAGCGACGGTAGAACACGCCGTTCGACGCGGCGAGCTGCAGAATCGTGTGACCGGCCGCCAGATGGTCGTAGACGTTCTCGCGGTCGAGCGCGTTCAGAAAGGCCGGGTCGATCTGCCCGGCACCTTGCGTGCCGACCGGATTCATCGTCGCGTACACGGGGATCCGCGGGGCGGCGCCGGCCGCGGCGTCCAAGCTCTTCGTCAGCGCCGCGGTCGCCGCATCGGGACGGCATCGCTGCGCGTCTCCCGCTGCGCACGTCGACTCGAAGTACAGATCGAGAATCACCGCGGCCGGATGCTGGCCGTGCGCGCGCAGGCCGTCGATGAAGCGCGCGATGGTTTCGCGGTCGCGCGCCGGCGCGCGCTCGTCGTAGTCGGCCAAATCGACGAGCGCGACGCTGTTCGAGAATGCCGGGGCGTGCAGGCCGCTCAGGTATTGGAACACCGACCAATCCCACTCGTGCCATACCGGGCCGAGCAAGAACGTCGCCCCGGCGATAAGCGCGGCGTACGCACCGAGCAGCACCGCGGTCGGCCGTAGCCAAGCGGGGTTCATCCCGCCAAGCTCCGAGCGACGGCTTCGAGATTCTTGGCGTCGATCGAGGCCGGAGCAGCCGCGCGCAGCAGCGCCAGATTCTTTGCGGTCGACTGCAGCATCCAGGGCTGCGCTCCCGCCAGCGTTCGCATCCGGCTCAGCGCGCGCGACGCGAGTGCCCAGTCGCTGCGGAGCACGGCAAGCTCGAACGCGCTCGCGACGATCCAATAGTCGGTCGATGCGAGCCCGCCGAGCCGAGCGACGGCGAATGCTACCACCGGCACCGTGAGGCGCAGTTCGGCCAGCGCCTCATCGCTGCCGTCGATGGTGAGCAGCGTGCACAAGTTCACGCCGGGATAGTACTCGCGCGGGTCCGACGAGAACCCTCGGCGATACCACTCGATCGCGTGCTGGAGGTAACCGGCGGCGAGAAACGGGTCGCCGCTGCGCGCTTCCTCGAAACGCTCCTTGAAGATGCGGGCCATGAGCCCGGCGGTCTCCGAGGAGATGCCGTCGCTCGCGATGATCCCCTCGAGCACGCCGATCGCGCGCTCGCGATCGTGGCCCGCGTTGCGCCGGTTCAGCGCGAAGGCGTGCAGTTGATTCAGCGCCACGTTCGGCCGCCGCAGCGCCGGGAGGATGCGCTCGACCAGCGCGATCAGCGCATCGAATGCTCCGGCGTCGCGATATGCCGCCAGCACGTCGAGCGCCGCTTCGAGGTCGTCCTCGCCGATCGTTCCCAGATCGCGCTCGAGCGCCGCGATCGCTTCGGTCCGCGCAGTTCCGGCGAGCAGACGAGCCGCCTCCAACCGTTCGCGCAAACGCCGCAGTTCGTCGGCGCGATCGCGAAAGGTCGACTGGTAGTCGCGCGGCAGCGTGATACCCGGGAAGCCGGGGATCAACTGGAAGAGCGGGCTGTCCGCGCCGGCGGACCGCGCCAGCGCTTCGCCCAACCGCGCCGCCAGCGCGTCGCTGAATGCGGCAGCGCTCTCCGGCGAGAGCACGCCGCCCGCGAGGCGGTACGGGATCGCGCGCAGCATCGCGATGTCGAACGGCAGCGCGCCTTCTTTCCCGCTCGTAATGATCGTTGTTTGCGGCCGGGCGGCGTGCCGCACGCCCAGCTCGTAGAACACGTTCGCATTGTCGATCGTGACGTCGACCACCGCGACCTCGGCGAGGAGCAATCGCTCGAACATGGGGAGGTGGATCACGCCGCCGCTCCGCTCTTCGTCGGCGCGAAGAGCGACCACGTCGAAGCGCGCGAGCGCAGGTTTGATCGCGCGCTCGTAGATCGCGTCGAAATCGATCATCACCGTGCGTGCCGCGTCGGGTTTGGTGCCGAACGGCATCGCGACGAACACCAGAGGGCGCAGGCTCACACGGTCCTCAACGGCCGACCGCGCGAAGCGGCCGGTCGCGGCGCGCCAGAAGCCATTCGGCTTGCTCGACGAGAGCCTCGTGCCCCACCTCGCGCATGACGCGCACCTCGGCGCCGGGACCGCCGCCGGCACGGCGATGCAGCTGGCGCATCGCGCGGTCGAACACGCCGAACATGCGGTCGTATCGTTTCGCGTTCGCCGAGTATCCCTGCTTGTCGGCGTAACTGCCGAACAGCGCCGCAGCCGCGGCTACCAGAGCTGCGAACGATGTCGCCCAGTGTTTGGCGTTGAGTACGATCGCGTCGTTGAGCCAATGCAGCGACGGGATCAACAGCACCGCGACCAGCAGCATCGTCACCACGCCGATCACTTGCGAGACTTTGCCGAGCCGCCGGTACGCGTCAGCGCGGCGCTGGTCGCGCCGGGCGGCACCATGATAGTATCGCCACTGCTCGCGTACCCACGCTAGAGCGACGCGCTCGTCCCGGTCACGCGGTGCTAGCGATTCCAAGAACGCCGACGAACGCAGAGCCATGCGGATCCACTGCAGTTCGCTCTGCTGCATGCGCATGTAGAACGGATCGACGTACTCATCGCCGGTGCCGGCGGCGTTCCACGCGGTCTGCACGCGCAAACCCTCGCTGACCGCTCGATAGTCCTGATAGCGGTTCTCGAGGTCGGCACTGCGCATGACGCGGTACGCGACGAACGCCGCCGCGAGCGTGGCGACCTTTATCGGTTCCGGGCCCAGGTTTCCCGTGAAGCCCAGTTGCGCCGCGATTGCGGCGACGCTGATGCAGTAAAGGGTCCGCACTTGGAGGAGCGATCGCCGCTGCAGCCGGTTTGCGGTGCGGTCGGTCAGCACCATCAGCCCGGGCAGGCCGGCGTTCTCCGGCAGATCGCCGGTCGCCGCGAGATCGTCGTTGTACCGGTCGAGCCGCGCGAGTGCGTCGTCAAAGTCTTGCTGCGCTCGCCGGTCGCCGGAGTAGCGGCGCGGATAACGGCGCTGCACTGAAAACGGCTCGGGCGGACGGGCGGCACCGGCGTGCGGCGTGACGATCTGAAAGACCGGCATCGGGTCGGGTTCGTGACGACCCCGCGCGCCCGGCTCCCCAGGACCCGGTGCGATCCCGGTCTCGCGAAGCCGCACCACGGCGGCGGTCGCTCCGAGCGTGCGCGGCATCGCGCCGTCCCACAGCGCGATGAGGATGTGGCTGTGGAACGCGACGTGGGATGCCGCTGCGGTTGCGCCGCCGGGATCCGAGTCCTCGGGTTCGACGACGGCCAGCCGCGAGCAGCGGCGCACGACGGCGCGAAAACGCGAAGCGTCAGGTTCGGCGAGGTCGCGCGCGCACGTTTCCGGCGTTCCCGCGACGCAGCCGATGACGTCGAGTCCGGCGTCGAGCGCGACCTCGGCCCCCAGGAGCCCCGCTCCGCGGCGGAGCACCGCCAGGACGGCGATTTGCGTGTGCGGCATCCCGCGCCCGATCTCATCGAGCAGTGCGCGCAGCGCATCGCGAAGCGGGGGTTCGTCGGCCGGCGCAAGGTCACGATGGCCGGTGACCCCCACGATCAGCGGCACACGGTCAATGCGCAGCGCCGGCATAGAGTCTCCAATGGAACGACGTCGTAGGCCCTTAGGAACGACCTTGCCTATACGCAGGCGCCGCCGAACGATCCTCGCGACCAGTTCTCAGGTTGGTCAGAGCCGTTGGTGCGACGATGACCGGAACCGGAGGGTGACCCCATGTCGGCTTTTCGAAATCAAGTAATGGTCGCGGCAACCGCGATCGCCCTGGCCTTGGCCGTACCGTCGCTCGCGAGCGCCGAGCCGCAGCGCCTGGTGGCCGGAACGGTGGTCGACTTTCACGGGAAGTACGGGCTCGTCGTGCGCGACGCACAGGGCGCGCTCGCGTCGGTCACCCTTCACCAAGGGACAGTCATCAAGCCGGAGGGCCTGCGGCTGGAGCGCGGGATGAAGGTGATCATCACGGGCCTGCCCGCGGCTCAAACGTTCGCGGCCGCCCAGATCCTCGCGCCGCTCGAGCAATGGCCGACCGCTCGTGCGATAGCGAACTCACGGCCCCGGGCCAGCGACAAACCGGACGCGCTCACATCGAGCCGGGATCCGAACAACACCCGCTGGTCCTCGGTCCCCGACCAGTACTCCCTTCCGTACTCCAAAGAGCCGCCTCGCTGAACCGCGGCCGGGCTCACGCCCGGTCGAGTGAGGCCAGCGTGACGGTCGCGGCAGTCTGGGTGGCCCCGTAGGCGGTGCGGGCGAGATCGGTGCCGAGCCCGATGATGCAAGCACCGAGAACGACGGTCGAGAGAAGCATGCGGATCATGGAGCGACTCCTTCAACTAATTCCATAGGTAAGAGGTGAGCCGAGCGTAGCAGCCCGCCCACCGCCTGTCACTAAAAAATTAGTTAGAGAAGCGCCGGCTCCGGTGACGACGCGTCCGCCGCCTCCGCGAACGCGCAAAAGGCCCCGACGGAGCGCAACAGGTCGACGGTCGCACACGGCGCTTCGAGGAGCCGTGGCGACGCGACGACGACCGCCAAGGCGCGACCCCGGGAGACGGCGACGTTGAACCGATTCTCCTCGAACAAAAAGTCGGCCCCGCGCGGCGCATCCTCGGCGCTCGATGCGGCCAGCGAATAGATGACCGCCGGCGCTTCCTGTCCCTGAAACTTGTCGACCGTGCCGACGCGGACGCCGTCCCCGAATCGCGCGCGCAACGTCCGCTTGAGCAACTTCACCTGCATGTTGTATGGCGACACCACGAGCACGTCGTCGATCGTCATCTCGCGCGTCCGCCCGGCGTTGTCGGTAAAAGTGCCGCCGACCAGGCCGGCGCAAATGTCCGCGACGACCGACGCCTCCGCTTCGGAGGCTTGCGCGTTCCCGTCGTGCTCGACCGCGACGTACCGTAATCCCGCGCCCGAGAACCACGGCGCATCGATCCGCTGGCGCGCGCACGCGTCGGCCGAGCGGAGCCGTCCGTCATACACCATGGCGGAAACGAAATTCGCAAGCGCCGGATGCATGCGAAACGAACGGTCGAGAAAGACTCCGCGGTCCGGAGCGACCGTTTCGCCTTCGCCGACGAGGTGGGTCAACACGGCAACACCCGCCCCGTCGGGGTGGGAGCCCTGCGAGACATGGGCGAGCTGCAGCGGATCACCGAGCAGCACGACGGAACCGGCCTTACCGGCGACTGCGATCGCGTCCGCCAAAGCGAACTGCCCCGCTTCATCGATCACGAGCACGTCGACCGGCGCGAGGGCGGGATGCACGAACAGCCACGACGTCCCCGCAACGACCTCGTATTGCTCGAACGCGTCGTTGTCCGGCCGGTTCTCGAACATGCCGTACGTGGAATCGAAGTTTTGATCGATTCCGCCGTCGCCTTTCTTGACGCCGCGCAATGTGCGCCCGCTCTCGGCGACGATCCGTTCCACCATGCTCAACAAGTTGTTGATCGCCTTGTGTCCCGTCGACGTGATTCCGACGCGTTTTCCCGCCGCGACGAGAGCGGCCACGACGTGGGCGCCGACGTACGTCTTCCCGGAACCGGGCGGACCCTGTACTACGAGCGCGCTGCGGTCCAAGCGCAGCGCGAGGTTCGCCACGGCGCCCGGATCGATCGCTTCTTGGCCGTCGCGCAGCGCGGGCTGAACCACGGACCCTTCGACCAGCCCCGTGATGCGCGGGCGCGCGCGGCGCACGATGTCCCACGCGGCGGAATACGTTTGGGCCGCGACCCCGTCGCGCACGGCGATACCAAAACGAAGCAGCGCCGCGGCATGATTGTCGGTGCGGATCGGCCAGCCGGGGATGAGGGATTTCGGCTGCGGCGCTTTCGGCGAGAGCTTGATGCACACGAGCCGGTTGTCGTCGTCGACCGTTACCGCACCGGGCGATTTCTCGGTGACCGGATCGATCGGATCGCGTCCGAGCTTGTGCTCTTGCGGCGGAAACCTGTACGTATAGACGAGGTTGCGGTCGGACGGCTTGAGCTTGTATGGCTCGATCTCTGCGGCGAGCGTCAGCCCACCGATTGCCTCTTTATCTTCGGCGACGAAATCGACGTCGCTCTCGGTGCGGTCAAACACCGCCCAACAGACGGGCTTCGCCTCGCGACGGTGATACGCAAGCAGGTGCGCCGCAAGCGCGTTTGGGCTGTCCGGCGATGCGCCGGCGAGCAGCGCGTCCTCAACGGCGCGGCGTTCAACATCCTCATCACGCATGGCGCGCTCGTCGCTCGCGGCCGGCGTCCGCCACGCGGCGCCGGGCGGGCGGATGGAAAGCAGCCACTCGTGCAGTGCCGCGGTCGATTCGCAGTCCTCGCGGTTGTACGCGATGATGTCGTCGCGCGTGCGCTCGTCGCGCGTGCCGTCTTCGCGTCCGAGGAGATACTGCTCGAACGCGACGATCGACTGGTCGCCTTTGCGGACGTCGGTGGTGCGAACGAAACCGTAGAACGGCTCGAGTTTCTTGATCGAGTAGCTTTCCTGCGACTGCGCGACGGCGCCGCGCACGACCGCGAACAGATCGACGAAGGCATGCTCGCGCAGCAGCGCGTCGACTTCGTCTTCGCGCGAACCGTGACGCATCGCGAGCTTCCGCAGCGCGCTGCGCTCGTACGGCGCGTAATGGTACACGTGCGCGTTCGGATGCGTGCGGCGATGCAGCATCAGCAAATCGACGAACTCCTCAAACCGCTTGCGCTCCTCGTCGCGCGTCTCGCCCCAGCCAGACCGATAGGGCGGCGCGTCGTTGCGCACCAACGATCCGAACAAATATTCGAGACCTACACCCGCTTGGTACAGCGGGTCACCCTCCATGTCGAAATAGACGTCGTGCGGATCCGGCTCCGGCATCAGCGCGAACCCGGCGTCGTCGCGCTCCGCGAGCAGTTCGAAGCTGCACGTGCCGGTGTTTCGCTGGGCGAGCTGCAGCCGCGCCTGGCGCCTTAGTGCATCGAACGCCCCCATGCCCGGCGGGCGCGCATCGTCAGGCGCTTCCGCGAGCGCGGCTAACGTCGAGATACCATTCGCGCGCAGCTTGACGATTTGATCGCGCCGGATCCAGGCCACCAGCGAAAGGTCGTCGACCGCGCGCCGCGCCGATTCACAGTGATGCGACCACGCACACTGGCCGCACGCCGCGATGCGTTCCGGAAAATCCTCGGGCGTCAGCGCGGCGATCCGCGCCACGAATCGGGCTTTCGCGCGGCGAACGTACGGCAGATAGCGTACGGGATCGTACGGCACGTCGCGCGCGTCACCGAAGATGGCGCGCACGACGCCCGGGAGCTTGCCTTGGATCGCCGCGACGAATTCCGCATACAAGCAGAGCTGCACCAAAAACGCGGGCCGTTCGCGCAGCGCGAGCTTCGTGTCCGCGACGTCGTACGAGAACGGGCCTAAGGCACTGGGCGAATCGGTGCGCTCCAAAAAGTCGGCGCGCCCGCTCCAGCCGTCGTGCAAGAACGCTCCCTGGTAGATGACTTCGTCGCCGCGTTCCATCGCCGCGCGCGTTGCCGCAACCGCGGCGGCAAATCGCTCCGGCGAGCCGCCGTCGTCGGGGATCGTCGTCACGCGACGTCCCTCGCCGGCGAAGACCTCCAGCATCCGGCGTTCGTGCTGACGCCCTTTGTGCGCGATGATCGCGAGCGTGGGGTCGTCGTCGGGCGGTGCGACGCCGCGCGCCATCGCGTCGCGCCGGAGAGCGACGCGGTGCGGGCACGCGAGGTAATCGTTCAGATCGGAGGCCGCGAAGACCACCTGCCCGTCAACGAGGCGCAACCGTCGTCCTCACCCGCTCACCATCACTCGCTTCATACGCCAAGGCTATGCGCTTACCGTGCCAGGCGGGTGGCATGGTCGCCGGCGAAATCCAGCTTGATGGCCACGCAAGACTCCCGCTGGAAATTCGACGGCGTCCGCGTCGTGCGCGGATGCGACGTCGACCCGAACACGCCGCAGACGCTCGGCATGAACCGTGCAGCGGCGATCACGACCGCGACGGCCGGCGCCCGCAAATTGTGGGCGGGGACGGCAACGATCCACCCCGACGCCAAGACCGGCGCGCACCATCACGGCGACCTGGAAAGCGTGATCTACGTGGTGCGCGGCCGCGCGCGGATGCGCTGGGGCGAGCGCTTGGAGTTCGTCGCCGAAGCGGGGCCGGGCGACTTCATCTTCGTTCCGCCCTACGTTCCGCACCAGGAGATCAACGCCGCCCCCGACCAGCCGCTCGACTGCGTCCTCGTGCGCAGCGGCCAGGATCCGGTGGTCGTGAACCTCGACATCCCGGTCGCCGAGCATCCCGAACCGGTCCGCTGGCTCGACGACATCCACCGGACGTAAACTCCCCGTCAGATTTCGACCGGGACCGTTCAATGCGGGGAGGCGACCCCGGCGTGGCTGCGAACGGGGCTGGTGATGTTCCGGATTTCCTCGCTGCGCTATGCCGCAGCGCTTTTCGTTTTTTGCGGTTCCGCCGTTGCGGCCGTCCCAGCGTACGCCGCCGGCGACACGCCGGCCGCCGGCCCGACGACGGCGACCTACGCCGCGGTCCTGCAGACGATCAACCCGAAGCTCCCGCTCGCGAAGGCGCAGGCGTATGCCCGCTCGGTCCTGGCCGACGCGTGGCGCACGCACCTCGACCCCCGGTTCATCATGTCGATCGTCACCGTGGAATCCCGCTGGCGCGCCAACGCCGTCTCGCGCGTCGGCGCCCGCGGCCTCGGCCAGCTGATGCCGGCGACCGCCGCGACGCTGGGCGTGAACGCCTGGAACGCCGCCGACAACCTGCGCGGCACGTCCGCCTATCTGAAGACGCTGGTTGACCGCTTCGCCGGCAAACCGAACGCGACGAAGCTCGCGATCGCCGGCTACAATGCGGGCCCAAGAGCGGTCGAGCGCTTCGGCGGAGTTCCGCCGTACGCCGAGACGCAGCACTACGTGGTGAAGGTGCTGCGCGTCTGGAAGCAGCTCAACGGCCGCGTCGGGCGCGCGTTTGCGACGGCCCCGGCCGCGATCGCCGTCAACGCCGCGGCACCCTTGCCCGACGTGCAGCAATGGCTCACCAACGTCAATGAGGTCCTGCCCGCCACGGCCGCCGCCGTCGAGAGCGTGCCGAACCCGGTGCTGACCTTGGGCGGCGGAGCCGCGAGCTCGGTCCTGGCGCCGCTCACCGCCGAACCGGGGAAGTAGCCTCCCGCGTCCTGACGACGCAACCGCTCGGAATGCGCGGCCGGTCTGGGCGCGCATGAGGACGGACGGGGCCGCGCCCGCGACGATGCGGGCGGTCGCGATCGACGCGTTCGGCGGACCCGAGCGGCTGAGCGTCCACGAGATCGCCGTCCCGCCGGTCGACCGCCACGAAGTGTTGATCCGCGTCGACACGGCCAGCGTCGGCATCTGGGACGCCAAGGCGCGCCGCGGCCAATGGGCCGACGGGCGCGAACGCTTTCCGATGGTCTTGGGCGCCGACGGCGCCGGCACCATTGCAGCCCTCGGCGACGACGTGCGCGGCCTGCACCTGGGCGACGCCGTGTACGGCTACGCGTACGGAGACCGCAAGGGCGGATTCTACGCCGAATACGTGGTGATCAGCGCCGAGCACGTCGCGCCGATGCCCGCGTCACTCGATTTTCGAGAAGCCGGCGCGATCGCGGTGACCGGCATAACGGCGCTCGCCGGCATCGACGACGTGCTCGGTCTGCGCGCCGGGCAAACGGTGCTGGTGCACGGCGCGACGGCGGGGGTCGGAACGATGGCGGTGCAGCTCGCGAAGCGGCGCGGCGCGAACGTGATCGCGACGGCCAACGGCGGCGACGGACGCGAGCTGCTGCGCCGGCTCGGCGTCGACGAAGCCGTCGACACGCAGCACGACGACGTGCTTGCGGCCGCGCGGCGCGTCGCACCGGCGGGCGTCGACGCCATCCTCGCGCTCGCCGGCGGACCCGCGCTCGAACGCTGCATCGCCGCGCTGCGCGACGGCGGCACGATCGCTTACCCGAACGGCGTCACGATGCCGGACGGGACGACCGCGCGCGCGTTCAACGGCGTGCCGACGCCGCAGACGTTCGCACGCCTCACCGCGACGGTCGACGCCGGTCCCATCGACGTGCCGATCGCGGCGACGTATTCGCTCGACGACGCGGTCGAAGCGCACCGCCGCCTCGAACGCGGTCACGTCCTGGGCAAGATCGTGCTCGTCGTCGACGCGGAAGAAGCGGTCGAAGAAAAAGTCGCTTAGGTCTTGGCCGGCGCGGGCGACGCGGACGGGACGGCGCTCGGGGCGCTCGACGCGGCGGCATGCGGCGCAGCCGGCCCCGCCGCGGCCGGCACGATCGACGCCTTGGGCGTCGACGGATGCGGCAGCGCGTACAGCGCGAACACCGCCGGGCGATTTGCCATGAGCTTCATCGGGACGGCGGTACCGGCGAACAGCAGCCGCGCCGGCGGAAGCGTCGGCGCGGCGCTCGGCGCCGGCGTAAACGCGCCGGGACTGCCGGAGGTGCCCGGAGCGGGCGATGCGCCCACGACGCGCACCGCCGTGGTAGGGGCGACGGTCGGCGTCGCCGGCGACGTCGCGGCGGTTCCCGGCTTCGCCGTCGCTCCGGGACTGCCGCTCGGGGCGACGACGACGGACGCGGGCTGCCGGATCGGCGGCGGGGTCGACGCGGTGTCGAGCTCGGCCACGGCAAGGCGGTACTTGCTGTCCTTCTCGCCCGAGTTCCACAACGCGAGGCCGAACTCGCCGTCGCGGTATTGCGAGGCCACCTCGCGCGGCACGTCGATCTGGATGCGCGGGTAGCTCTCGAGCGTCGCGTCGTGCGTCGGGAGCAGCGTGATGTACGCGAACGCGCGCGCCGGCAGCTCGCGGTTGCGCTTGCGTTTGCCCTTGCCGCTCAGGAAGTTGAGATCGGGGCCGTCCGCGGGCTTCACGATGGAAAGGGTCGCGCCGATCGACACCGCGACGGGCGTCGGGGCCGGCTCGGGCGTCGCGTTCTTGGCCTTGCTCTTCGGCGCGGGCGCGGCCGTCGGCTCGGGCGCCTTCGGGAACGCGATCGAGCCGCCGTAGCCGCCGACCTCGGGAAGCGCTTGGAACGCGGTCGATTCGCCGTACGTCAGGATCACGCTCGACGACGTGGACGGCGGCGTCGGCGATGCGTTGCCGCCGAAGTTCGGAGTCGCCATCGTGTTCGGCAGCCCGGTTCCCGAACCGAACGAGCCCGAACATGCGGCGACGGCGGCGCCGAGAACGACGCAAGCAGCTACCGCGGTTGAAACGCGCGCGAGATTCATCGCACGCAAGGTTCGCGTCCTAGGCCGGTGAGTCCGCCGTCTCAGATGCCTGAACGTAGACTTCGGCGCCTTTTGCCAGGAACTCCGCAGATTTCTCGGCCATGCCGCGCTCGCGCGCGGCGTAGTCGCGCACGTCCTGCGTGATCTTCATCGAGCAGAAATGCGGACCGCACATCGAGCAGAAGTGCGCCACCTTCGCGCCGTCGGCGGGCAGCGTCTCGTCGTGAAACTGCCGCGCCGTGTCGGGGTCGAGGCTCAGGTTGAACTGATCCTTCCAGCGGAACTCGAAGCGCGCTTTGGAGAGCACGTCGTCGCGATGGCGCGCGCCCGCATGCCCCTTCGCGAGATCGGCCGCGTGGGCGGCGAGCTTGTACGTGATGACGCCGACCTTCACGTCGTCGCGGTCGGGCAGACCGAGATGCTCTTTCGGCGTGACGTAGCACAGCATCGCCGTGCCCATCCAGCCGATCATCGCCGCGCCGATGCCGCTGGTGATGTGATCGTAGCCGGGTGCGATGTCGGTGACGAGCGGGCCCAGCGTGTAGAACGGCGCTTCGTGACACACCGCGAGCTGGCGGTCCATGTTCTCTTTGATCAAGTGCATCGGCACGTGGCCCGGGCCTTCGACCATCACTTGCACGTCGTGCTTCCACGCGATCTGCGTCAGCTCGCCCAGGGTGTCGAGCTCCGCGAACTGCGCGGCGTCGTTGGCGTCGGCCGTGCAGCCGGGCCGCAGCCCGTCGCCTAGCGAGAACGTGACGTCGTACGCCTTCATGATCTCGCAGATCTCGTCGAAGTGCGTGTACAGGAAGTTCTCCTGATGGTGTGCGAGGCACCATTTCGCGAGAATCGAGCCGCCGCGCGACACGATGCCCGTGATCCGGTCGGCGGTCAGCGGCACGTAGCGCAGCAGCACGCCGGCGTGCACGGTGAAGTAGTCGACGCCTTGTTCCGCCTGCTCGATGAGCGTGTCGCGGTAGATCTCCCAGGTGAGGTCCTCCGCTTTGCCGTTGACTTTTTCCAGCGCCTGGTAGATCGGCACCGTGCCGATCGGGACCGGCGCGTTGCGCACGATCCACTCGCGCGTTTCGTGGATGTTCTTGCCGGTCGAGAGATCCATCACGGTGTCGGCGCCCCAGCGCGCCGCCCACACCATCTTCTCGACCTCTTCCTCGATCGACGAGCCGATCGCGGAGTTGCCGATGTTGGCGTTGATCTTCACCAGGAAGTTGCGGCCGATGATCGTCGGTTCGAGCTCGAGGTGGTTCACGTTGGCGGGGATCACGGCGCGGCCGCGCGCGACCTCGCTGCGCACGAACTCCGGCTCCACGCCCTCGCGGATCGCGATGAACTCCATCTCGGGCGTGATCTCGCCGCGGCGCGCGTAGTGCATCTGCGACACGTTGCCGCCCGCTTTCGCGCGCCGGATCGGGCGCGGCGACGGAAAGCGGATGTCGTCCAGCTCGCGCATCGCCTCGCGGCCCAGCCGGTACATCGACGATGCCTTTGCGAGCGTCTCGGTGTCGTCGCGGCGCGCGATCCACGGTTCGCGGATCGGCGCGATCCCGCTGCGCACGTCGATGCCGACGTCCGGATCGGTGAACGGCCCCGACGTGTCGGTGACGGTGTGGACCGTGCCGTCGCTGAGCGCGATCGTGCGGAACGGAACGCGGATCGTGGGATCGCTTCCCGTCGCATAGACTTTCGTCGAGCTCGGAAACGGGTCGCGTGACAGAACGTCGTTGGACGGCGGTAGCATGGTCGCCATGCGTGCACTCCTCTTCGCCGGTATGATCCGGATCAGGTGGTAACGGTCGACGGCCTGCCGCACGTCCTCTCAGCCCGGCTCTTTCGGGCTCCCGTAGCGTACTGACGACG
>JAXDMA010000098.1:0-3944 GCA_034666305.1 Vulcanimicrobiota bacterium | reverse complement strand
CGCTTGAGGCGCGAACGCAAATCGCCCGTAACTGCCACGCCTAGGAGCCCGCAGGGCGACGACGGGCGGATCGGCCGAAGGCCGAACGCGAGAGATTCGACAACGTCGAATCCACTATGCGCCCGCCAGCTCGGGCTCGCCCACGGCGCCGCCCGCTTCGATGTCGGTTTCGCGCTCGCTCGGATCGAGGAACGCGTGCAGTTTCTCCTCGAGCAGACGCGGGTTGTCGCCGGCCTGAATCGACAGGATGCCTTCGATCATGATCTCGCGCAGCAGCAGTTCCTGGCCGGCGCGCTCGCGGATCTTGGTCGCGAGCGGGATCCACACCAAGTTCGCCAGCGCGATGCCGAAGAACGTCGCGACGAACGCTTGCGCCGTCGCGATGCCGAGCTGGCCGGCGATGTTGCCGTTGCCCGACAGCGACCCCAGCGCTTTGAGCATCGCGATGAGCCCGAGCACCGTGCCGATGATGCCGAGCGTAGGCGAGAACCCGCCCATCGTCATGAAGACGCCTTCCGCTTTCGCGTTGCGTTCTTGGACGAAGGCGACCTCAGTCTCCAAAATCTTGCGGATGATGTCGGTATCGCGGCCGTCGATGACGAGCTGGATGCCCTTGCGCATGAACTCGTCTTCGAGCGCCGCGGCCTCGTTCTCGAGCGCGAGCAGCCCTTCGCGGCGCGCCTTCTCGGCGAAGGAGACCAGGGTCGCGATGACCTCGCGCTCGTGGTACACCGGCTCGACGAAAGCCGTCTTCAACCCACGGGTGAGCCCGCCCCAGAACGTCCGCAGCGGAAACGACACCATGGTTGCCCCGACCGTTCCGAAGAAGACCAGAATGAACGCTTCGTAGCGCGCGAAGATGATGCGGGCGTCGACGTTCCCGATCCACGCCGACAGCGCGAGGGCTGCAACGGCGATCACGAGCCCGAGTATCGTCGCGAAATCCAAGGTACGGCCTTTCGAACGGGGACCGGGTTTGGGAGGGTTCTCAGGAGACTATCGGCGTCGGGATGCCCGCTCTTGAGAGTTCTCCGGGCCTAACCGCCCTCGGGTGCCCCCGCCGGGCCGTGGATCCGGCGCTTGAACTCGATGATCTTCTCGCGGACCTCGTCCATGGAGTCCCGCACGAGCAGCTTGTTGCCCGAGGTCAGGGTGACCACGGTGTCCGGGGTGGCCTCGAGCGACTCGATCAGGTCGGGGTTGACCATGATGGGCTCGTTGTTGAGGCGGCGCAAGGCGATCATTGCCCCTACTCTATCAAACGAAGCGACCGGGGGCACGAAAAAGGGGACCGCCTCCGTGCGATCCCCTGTTTTCCGCCCCCCGCGCCCTCCGTGGCGCGATACGTTTGCGTTTACCGGATGAGGTTGATGACGGTCTGCATGTCCTCGGACGCCGTCGTGATGCTCTTCGAGTTCGCCTGATAGGCGTTCTGCGCCGAGATCATCTTGGTGAACTCGTCCGCGATCGACACGTTCGACTGCTCGAGCGAACCCGAGACGATCGAACCGTAGCGCCCGACCGACGCGGTCCCCACCTGCGCGAGGCCCGAGTTGGACGTCGCGGCGAAGTCCGAGCCGCCCACGCGCTGCAGGCCGCCCTCGTTCTGGAACGTCGCGACCGCGACGCGCCCGAGCGTGGTCGTCTGACCGTTGGTGAACGCACCGCTGATCGTGCCGTCCTGACCGATCGTCAGGTTCGACAGGATCCCGGCCGAGAAGCCGTTCTGTGCGATGACGTTCGCGCTCGACGTGCCCGCGAGCGACGTCGAGTTCTGGCTGCCGAAGTCGAACCCGATCGGTCCGGTCTGCGGCGCGGGGCCGCCCGCCGTGGGCGCCACCGAGTTGTTCGTGTTGCCGGTGCCCCACGCGCGCACGTTGAGCTGGTTGCCGTTGAGGAGCGAGGCCGCGTTGTTGTTCGTGTGCACGTTCGCACCGGCGATGTTCTGACCCGGCGCCGCGCCTTCGATCGAGGACGTGTTGATGAACTGTCCGTTTTGATCGAAGTAGGCGAAGCCGAGCGTCCCGTTCGAGACGGGCGCCGCCGTGGTAACGGCAGGCGTCACCACGCCGCCGGCCGCGATCGATCCGGGCGTTTGGATCGCATCGAACGACGTGCCGTCGGCAAACGACACCGAGACTTTCCAGCGTGCGGCGGCATTGCGCAGCACGCCGCTGGAATCGGCGACTTGCGCGGGGAGACCGCTCGTGGCCGGCGGGCCCGCGGCGGCGCCGGTGGCGTCCGGCGTGTACGTGATCTGCGCGAGGTGCGCGGTTCCGAGCGAGTCGTAGATCGTCGTCGAGATCGTGTACGGCTGACCGGTGCCCGCGGCGCCGCCCTGCACGCCCTGCGCCTCTTTGATCCACTGCGTCTGGTCGACGTTACCGCCGAGCGAGACGTCGAAGACTTGGTCGCCGCTGTTGCCGAACTTCATCTTCGCGTTGAGGCCCGTGCCGACGGCTTGCGACGCCAGACCGAGCGGGATCGTGATGTCGGACGGCACGCCCGTCTGGTTGACGTTGCCCGCTTTGTCGGCCATGTAGCCCTGCACCGCCATACCGCTGGACTGGTCGTAGAGCATGCCGTTGGAGTTGAGCGAGAAGTCGCCGTTGCGCGTGTACATGGGCGAGCCGTTCGCGTTCGGCTTGCGCAGGATGAAGAACCCGTCGCCGTTCATGGCGAGGTTCGTGTTGACGCCCGTCGTGCGCAGGCCGCCTTGCGCGTAGTTCGTGTCGATCGAACCGATCTTCACGCCCAGGCCCGCGTCTTTGCCGTTGATGCCGCCGCTGGTCTGCGTCGGTGCGCTGGCGAAGCTCTGCGCCTGGTAGATGAGATCCTGGAAGTTGACGTCCTGGCCCTTGAAGCCGGTCGTACCAACGTTGGCGATGTTGTTCGAGATGACGTCGATTTGGCTCTGATATGATTCCAGGCCGGTGACGCCGATGAACAACGAGTCGAAAGCCATCTAGGAGACCTTTCGTGTCATCGAATCGCGAGACATCAATCAATCCGTCTCGCGCGAGAGCCCCACGAAGTGGTCCGCTCTCTTGTGATTAGTGGTTCGGAAATACCTGACAGAACGTTAGCGCGCGCTCAATCTAAGATCGCGGCTGAGTCGATGTTGGTGAACACGTTTTCTTTCATGCTGCTTTGGTCGACGGCGGTGATGACGGTGCGATTGGTGATCGAAACGACCATCGCGACGTCGCGCATCATGAAGAGGGATTGTTTGCTGCCCTTCGCCGCCGCTTTGTCGGCCATCGCGTTCATCTTGGCGACGTCGTCTTGCGTGAGGCGAATGTTCCGCGACTCCAAGCGCTGTTGCGCGTGGGCCGAGAACTTGAGCTGTTGCGCAGCCGGCGCGAGTCCGGTCGCGGGCGGCTGCGCCGTGCGCAGAACGTCGCGAAACGAACCCGTGCCCGCCGGCGGGATTTGGACCGGAACGCCGCGCGGGCGAACCGCGGGGGTGATTGCCGGCGGGATTTGCACGCCGCTGATCTTCGGATCGGCCATGTCCGTCAGCCGATGCTAAGGATCGCGGAGGTAGGCAGTTGCAGTGGTTGACCGTTGCCGTCGACGAGCAGCTTGCCGTTGGCGTCGACGAGCGTGATCATCGGCTGTCCGTTGATCACGGAGATCGTTTTGACGACCCCGGTGACGGACGAGACGTTGCCGTTCGAATCCGTCGACTGCGCCGCGACCGTCTTGCCGAGAAGCCCGGCCGACTGCATCACGGAGAAGTTCGATTGAAACGAAGCGAACGCGTCTTTGAGCTCCGTGGTGGCCTGCACGCTGGAGAATTGCGCGAGCTGCGCGATCGACTGCGTGTCGTCCATCGGGTGGAGCGGGTCTTGGTTGCGCAACTGCGTCGTGAGCAGCTTGAGAAAGGCGTCTTGCCCGAGCTGCGAACCCAGCGACGACGCCTGCTGCGCCGCGGTCTGGGT
>JAXDMA010000097.1:0-14151 GCA_034666305.1 Vulcanimicrobiota bacterium | reverse complement strand
TCCGCCGAGCCCGCCACCGCGCGCACGCGCTCGACGACCTCCGCGCGATCGCCGTCGCGCAGCGCAGCCGTCGACTCCCAGTCCGCGCGCACCACCTGCTGGTTGTGCGCGACCACGCGCGTCTTGCGCGTCGTCGGGCGGTCGGCGAGCGTGACGAGCCCGCGCGCGTCGACGCCGAGGTCGTCGAACATGGCGCGCACCCGCGCGCCTTCGGCATCGGCGCCGACGCCGCCGACGAACGCGACGTGCGCACCGAGCGCGCGCAGGTTGTTCGCGACGTTGCCCGCGCCGCCCAGCGTGAACGTGTGCTCGCGCACCGCCACCACCGGCACGGGTGCTTCGGGCGAGATGCGCGACACGTCGCCCCAGATCCACTCGTCGATCATGACGTCGCCGATCACCACGACGCGCCGTCCCGACATGCGCGCAAGCAGTTCGGTCGCCCGCGGCGCAGCGATGAGGTCAGCCACGCCGCACGATCCACTCGGCCGCTTCGAGCAGCGTGCCGGCGCGCAGATCCGGTTCCGGTCCGTCGTACGGATACGGGCCCGGCAGCAAGATGCCCGGCACGCCCACGGCATGCCCGAGCGCGACGTCGCTGCCGCGGTCGCCCACCACCGCGCCGCCGTCGAGCGTGTAGCCGTGCTCGTCGATGGCGCGCTTCACCAAGCCCGGCGCGGGCTTGCGGCAGTCGCAGTCGTCGTCATAATGCGGGCACCAGTACCACGCATCGATCGCGACGCCGTCGCCGGCGAGCTTGCGCGCGATCTCACCGTTCACCGCGCGCACCGCGTCGTCGTCGAAATATCCGCGCGCGACGCCCGACTGATTCGACACGACCACCGTCGCGTAACCGCGCTCGCCGAGCAGCCGCAGCGCGTCGACGACGGTCGGCAAGATCTCGACGCCGTTCGGATCGTCGAGAAAACCTTTGTCCTCGATGATGGTCCCGTCACGGTCGAGAAACACGGCCGGGCGCGTCCGCGTCACGCGAACAGCAGCTCCTGCTCGACCAGGTCGCAGATGATGTGGCCCATCGTGATGTGGACTTCTTGCACGATCGCGCTGTAGCCGTCGGGGCCAAGCAAGATAAGATCGGCGACGTCCGCCACCGTGCCGCCGCCGTTGCCCGTGAACGCGATCGTCGTCGCGCCGATCTTCTTGGCGACCTCGAGCCCCTTCACCACGTTCTTCGAGGTGCCGCTGGTGGTGATGCCCACCACGGCGTCGCCGGGCTTCGCGAGCGCTTCGACCATGCGCGCGAACAGCTGCTCGTAGCCGAAGTCGTTGGCGATCGCCGTCACGGCGGACGTGTTCACCGTGAGCGCTTCGGACGGCAAGCCGCCGCGCTCGCGCAAGAAGCGCCCGCTGAACTCGGCCGCGAGATGCTGCGCGTCGGCGGCGCTCCCGCCGTTGCCGAACCACAGCACTTTGTTGCCGCTGCGAAATGTCAGCGTGAGCGCGGCGACGATCGCCGCGACCTGCTCGGCGTAGTGCGGCTTCTCGAGTTGGCCTTTGCGGTCGGCAAGCAGCTCCGCGAACGCGCGGCGCCCCTCGATCACGGTTCGATCCAAAATAGCTCCTGACCGAGCGAGACGAGCTCGCCGTTCTCGACGAGAATGCGCGCGACGACGCCGGCGTAATCCGTCGTGATCTCGTTCATCATCTTCATCGCTTCGAGGATGCACAGCGTCTCGCCGGACGCGACGCGGCTGCCCACTTCGACGAACGGCTCGGCCTCGGGGTTCGCCGAGCGGTAGAACACGCCCACGACCGGCGCCGTCACCTTGCGCACGCCGGCCGCGGCGGCCGCGGCCGCCGCCGGAGCCTCGGATCCGGATGCGAGGGCCGGCGCGGGCGCGCCCGGAGCGGCCGGCATGGCGTAGGTAACCGGCGCCGGAGCATGTACTGCCGGGTCGCGCCGCACGATCTCGATCTCGGCATCGCCGGTCCGGACGCGGATCGCGTCCAGATCGAACTCCGCCGCGATCTCGCCCAGCGCGCGGACGCGGGCCGCTTCGTCCTGATCCATCAGGCCGTGGCTTCGACGAGCATGCGCGCGACCTCCGCCGCGCCGGAGGCCAGCGGCAGCCGCCGGTCCTGGCGAGCGACCAGGTCCCGAAGCACGAGCTCGCCCTTGGCCAGCTCGTCGTCGCCCAGGATCAGCGCCCAGCGCGCGTGATTACGGTCGGCGATCTTGAAGTGGGCGGTCAGCTTGCGAGGCAGCCATTCGGCGAACGCGGGCTCCGGCGATGCCGCGCGCAGCGCCCCGACCACGGCGACGAGGCGGTCGCGAGCCGCGTCGCCCAGCGCGATGGCCTGAATCCCGCGCCGGGGCGGCTCGTGCTCGCCCGTCAGCTTGGCGACGACCATCAAGAAGCGCTCGATGCCCAGCCCGAACCCGACGCCCGGCGTCGGCGGACCGCCGAGCTCCGCGACCAGTCCGTCGTAGCGGCCGCCGCCGCAGATCGTGCCCTGCGCGCCGATCGCCGTAGACACGAACTCGAACACCGTGCGCGTGTAGTAGTCGAGCCCGCGCACGATGCGCGGGTTGACGACGTACGCGATTCCGAGCGCGTCGAGAAAGCCGCGCAGCGCGGCGAAATGCAGACGGCAGTCCTCGCACAGGTGCTCGATCATCGCGGGCGCGGTCTCGACGTGCGGCCGGTCCTTCGGATCTTTCGAGTCGAGGATACGCAGCGGGTTGCGTTCGAGCCGGCGCTGCGAGTCGGCGCTGAGCTCCTCCGCGTGCGGACGAAAATGGTCGAGCAAAGCCTGCCGGTAGGCCGGGCGGCAATTCGCGTCGCCGACGCTGTTGACGTTGAGCACCGCGTCGCCGATGCCGTAGCGCGCGAGCAGCAGCGCGGCGATCTGAATCACTTCGACGTCGGCTTCCGCGCCCGCGACGCCGAAGCACTCGACGCCGAACTGGTTGGCCTGCCGGTAGCGCCCCGCTTGCGGGCGCTCGTAGCGGAAGAATGGGCCGACGTAGTACAGCCGCTGCGGTCCCTGACCGATCAGCTTGTGCTCCAGCAGCGCGCGCACGACACCCGCCGTCAGCTCGGGGCGCAGCGTCATGCTGCGCTCGCCCTTGTCGACGAACGTGTACATTTCTTTTTCGACGATGTCGGTCGTCTCGCCGACGCCGCGCGCGAACAACTCCGTCGCCTCGAAGATGGGCGTGCGAATCTCGCCGTAACCGAACCGGTACGCGATCTCGCGGCAGTCGGATTCGAGTCGGCTCCACCGCGCGGATTCGGGCGGGAGGATGTCTTGCGTGCCGCGGGGGGCGCTGATCGGGTTCACGACGACCCGTCGGCTTCGGGCGACTAGGTAATCGGGCCTTCGCGCGGTTCCAGCAGCTCGACCGGGATGCCGTTCGGATCTTCCACGAACGCGATCGCGCGGTTGCCGCCCGGCGATTTCTTGGGCTCCTTGACGATCTTCACGCCTTGCGCGCGCAGCTTCTCGATCACGCCCGGAAGATCGCCGTCGACCTCCAGCGCGAGGTGCTCGTAGCGGTTGCCGAGCTCGTACGGCGGATGGTCCTCGAGATCGTAGACCAGCTCGATGTACGCGTCCCAGCTCGATCCCACGAACGCCATGTCGGCGTTGCCCGGATAGTGGTGCGGACCACCCAGCAGCTTCAGACCCATCTTGTTGGTGTAAAAGTCGATCGACGCGGCCATGTCGCTGACGAAGATGGAGGTGTGCAAATAGCGCGGCATGCGACTACGGTACGCTAACGCACGAGCGAACGCAACGAGCGTGCCTGCGCCGCCGACGCCTGCTCGCACGCGGCACGACGCCGGCTCGCGGTCTTCATCTTCGCACTGTTCGCGTGGTAGACGGCTGCGGGCAGCGGCGTGAGGCGGTTGACGTGCGCGCGCAGCGAGCGAGCATTCTCGATCGGACCGAGCTTCTTGATCGCGCGCCGCTGCACGACGTTGAGCTGATACCACTCGCCCAGCACGGGATCTTCCCACGTGAGATACCCGCCGGGCAACACCTCGCGCGGCGCGCCGATCGCGCCGGTGAAGCTGTAGCGCGCGCCCGACGTATCCTGCGGGTCGTGGTAGTGCGGCGTGATGAAGTCGGATACCACGATGCCGTCGATCGTGTACGAGTACGCGCTGTCCTCGCACGGATCGCACAGCTCGAGCAGATAACGCACGCGATGGTGCGGATGCTTCGGATCGACGGACGGCCCCGCGACGAGCCGGTTACCGGACGGATCGACCAGAATCTCCAGGATCTCGTGGCTCAGCGAAAGCGTCCAGCTGTCGTCGTACGCCACGAGTGCGTACGGCTGGTTGTGCGAGTCGAGATGAAATCCGAGCTGGTCGTCGCCGCCGATCGATTCTTTGAGAAAGATGACCCAGTGGCCGAGCGGCACGTCGTCGATGGACGCGAACGCGGTGACGGTCGCGTCGACGTGCCAGAGCGGGCGCAAATCGCGCGTTACCTGCGTCTGGAACGCCGCCATGGCGCGGCTCAGGTCGCGCGCGACCTGCTCCTTGTGCTCGCGGGTGAGCCGTTCCGGCACGATTGCAAGGTGGCGAACGAGCATCGAAGCACCCCTCGAAGACGACGTCGAGCGAGCCTGCATTTTTCCCGAGCGCTTCGTGCGATGCCTCCGGCGCCCGGCGGCGGCTCACATGTTGCGGCCGGCCGGTGCGAGAAAACCGGGTAACGGCACGAACGTCACCGCGAGCGCGCCGCACAAGATCGCGCCGCCGGCAACGGTCAGCGCCGTCCACGCCTCGTGCGCGACGAGCGAGGCCGCGACGCCGACGGCGAGCGCCGTGTACTCCGCGCCGATCGTCGCGAGCGCGACGCCGAGCCGGCGCACGGCCGCGGCGAACGCGGGCTGTGCGATCAGCGTCGAACCGAGCAGCACCTCGCCGAAGAACCACCATGCGATCGCCGGCGAATCGCCGACGTGCGCGATCGCGCCGCCGTATCCGAGCGCGACCCCCGGCACCAGCAGCGCCGCCATCGCGATCGTGCCGACCAGGCACATCAGCATCGGCGGTTTGATGCGCACGCCGACGAACCGCAGAAAGCACGCGTAGACCGCGAAGCCGATCAGCCAAAACACCATCAGGAGGTCGCCGGCGAACGCGGACTTGTCGCTGCTGTGCGTCGCGGCAAGCAGCGCGACGCCCGCGATGCCGAGCACGAGCGCGACGATCGCGCGCCGGCCGAGCGCGGTGCGGAACACCAGCGCCGCCAGCGCCGTGTTCGTCACCGGCGCGAGCCCGATCAGAAACGAGATGTGCGCGACCGACGTGTGCTGCGCGGCAATCGAAAAGACCACCGTGATGAACGGTCCGAACAAGATCCCGGCGAGCACGACGGCGAGCCAGCGGCGCGCGTCGAGCCGCGGCGGCGCGAACCGCCACACCACGGCGAGCGCGACGACGCAGATCGGCAGCGCCCACGCCGCGCGCGCGACCGCGACGGTAATCCCGTCGAACGTCCGCGGCTCGGCGGCGAACAGCGCTTTGCTCGCGGGGCCCAGCAAACCCCAGCCCAGACCGATCAGGAGAATGAAAACGACGTTCTGCGCGGAGCGAGGCACCGGTTCAGGTTGTCGGGTGCGGAGGCGGGCTTGAAGACGGGCAGGCGTAACGCCCGAAGATCGCCTGAGCACGTTTCAGCCGCGGGTCGAGATTCTCGAGCGCCGGCGGATAGTGCACGATGCCGGCGATGTAATCGCGTCCGTCGCGCGTGACGGTGAGTTCCCAAAAAAGCAGTGCCGGCGCCGAAGGACCGGTCCTGCAGCTGGAGATCGTAGATGGCACGGCCGACGTCTCGCATCGCGGCAAAATCGCCGGCGTTGAGTTCGGTCGAGTCTTCACAGCGCGTGCTCGTATCGAACGACGGTGGACGCCCGCGAACGAAGATGTCGCGTACCGAGTCACTCCAGTGAAGCCGCCGGTCGGAATAGACCTGGACGTAATTCCGCCCGTCGTCGGTCCGCCGAAAGGAGTATAGTTCCACGTCAGCTTCCACGTCCCGGCCAACGCCGTGTCTGCGTTGCCGCGGGAATCGTCCGCGACGGCCGCGGCCGGCAGGATGACGATGAGCGCGATAACCGCCAAGAGTCGATACACCGTCAACATCTCCTTCAGATTACACTCCGGCCAGGCGGGCACAGACAAATGGCGCCGTTAGCGCCGCACCCGCCAGCAAGAATGCGGCGAAGACCGCAACCGAGCGCAGCCGCCCGGCTCCGATCAGCGCGAGCGCGAGCGGCGCGACGCGCAGCCCGAGAATCGTCTTGTCGTGAAACGATCGGAGCGCGCCGACCGCGTCGAGCCCATCGCCCGACCACCACGTTTGGAACAGATATGCCGCGACGCCGAACAGCAACGCGTAGCAGACGAGGCGGATGATGAAGTTCGCCATGCGCTTCAGTGCAAAAAGTAGCGGTAGGTTGAGAAGACGAGCGCGATGTCGTGCTCGTCGGCCGCCGCGATCACCTCGGCGTCGCGGATGGAACCCTGCGGAGCGATGACCGCCGTGCAGCCCGCTCCCGCGGCGGCGGCGAGGCCGTCGGCGAACGGGAAGAAGCCGTCGCTCGCGCATGCCGCGCCGTGCGCGAACGCGTGCGCGCGGTGCGCCGCGATCTGCACGGCGCTCACCCGGTTCGTCTGACCGGCGCAGATGCCGCGCGACACGCCGTCGCGCGCGACGACGACGCCGTTGGACTTCACGTGGCGCACGACGTCCCAGGCGAAGATCAGATCGCGCCATTGCTCCGGCGACGGTTGCCGCTTCGACACCACGCTCCACCGCTCGGGCGGCGCTTGCGGATCGTCGTCTTCGGCCAGCACGCCGCCCAGCGCGCTGCGCACCCGCAGCTCGCGCGCGATGCGCTCGGGCGCGCCCGCGCGGTAGCGCATGATGCGCAGGTTCTTCTTCTTGCGCAAGCGCGCGAGCGCGTCGTCGTCGAACGCCGGCGCGGCGACGATCTCGAGAAAGAACTCCGCGAGGTGCTCCGCGGCGGCGAGATCGAGCCGCTCGTCGACGGCGATGATGCCGCCGTACGCCGAAACGGGATCCGCATCCAGCGCTTCGCGCACGGCCGCGGCGACCGTGTCGCGCTCGGCGACGCCGCACGGGACGGTATGCTTCACGATCGCCGCGCGCGCGCGCTGGGCAGCGACGGATCGCGCCGCATCGTTCGCGGGCACCGGCGCGCGCACCAGCAGGCGCAGCGTCGCGTCGAGGTCGAGCAGGTTGTTGTACGAGAGCGCCTTGCCGCCGAGCTGCTCGGGCAGCTGCGCCTCGCGCGCGAGGTAGAACGCCGCACGGTCTTGCGGGTTCTCGCCGTAGCGCAGCGGCTGTTCGATCGGGATCGTGAGCGCCAGCGAACCGGGAAGCTCGTTCGCGAGCAGCCCGGACTCGAGATAGCGCGCGATCGCGCTGTCGTACTCGGCCGTGCGCTCGAACGCCAGCGTCGCGCAACGCCGGCGCGCCGCGTGGTCGAGCCCGCCGTGTGCGAGCGCCGCGACGAACGCGTCGTACTGACCGGGATCGCTGAGCACGGTCACGTGATCGAAGTTCTTCGAGGCGGCACGCAGCAGCGATACCCCGCCGATGTCGATCTGCTCGATCGCTTCCTGCAGCGTGGCGCCTTCGCGCGCGACGGTCGACTCGAACGGATAGAGGTTGACGACGACCGTCGAGATCGTCGGGATGCGATGCCGCTCGGTCTCTTCGCGGTGCACGGGATCGTCGCGGTCGTACAGGATGCCGCCGAACACGTTGGGGTGCAGCGTCTTCACCCGGCCGTCGAAGAGCGCCGGGTACCCGGTGAGCTCCCCCACGTCGCGCGCATCGATGCCGTGCTCGCGCAGGTGCCTTCCGGTCCCGCCGGTCGCGAAGATCGGCACCCCGCGTTCGGCGAGCGCGCGCGCGAGCGGCACGACGCCGGCGCGATCGTAGACTGAGATCAGCGCTGCGCCGTTAGACGGCGGCTGGTTCACGTTGCGGCTCGACCTCGGGCGGCGCCGGCGGCCGGTCGTCGAGCGTGACGCTGACGATCGAGCTCACGCCGGGCTCCTGCATCGTGACGCCGTACATGCGCTGCGCGAGCTCCATCGTTTTCTTGTTGTGCGTGACGATCAGCATCTGCGCGGTCGCCGACACGTCGCGGATCTTCGTCGACAGCCGTTCGACGTTGGCATCGTCGAGCGCCGCATCCACCTCGTCGAGCAAGTAGAACGGCGACGGCTTCACCGCGATCAGCGCGAAGATGAGCGCCGACGCCGTCATCGCGCGCTCGCCGCCCGACAGCGCCGCAAGCGCGGTCATCTTCTTGCCGGGCGGCTGCACCGAGATCTCGATCCCGGTCTCGCTCAAGTTCTCCGGATTGGTCTGCCACATCTGGGCCTGCCCACCGGGGAACAGCTGCTCGAAGACCTCGGCGAACTTTACCTTCACGGCGTCGAACGTTTCGTTGAACTGCACTTGGCACGACGTCTCGATCTCGGCGATCGTCGCGAGCAGCGTCTCGCGCGCACGGTGCAGATCGTCCATCTGCTCGCGCAGGAAGCGCTCGCGCTCGACGAGCTCGTCGCGGTCGGCCTCCGCGTTGAGGTTGACGTTGGCTTGCAGGCGCACGAGCTCTTCGCGCAGGCGCGGCAGCTCCTCGACGACTTCGCTCGGTTCGTCCGCGTAGCGCGACAGCACGTCGTCCTGCTCGCCGCGCGTCGCCGGGTTCTGCGCGAACGTCTGCTGCAGCATGCCGAGCTCCGCGTCGATCTCGGCGAGCCGCCGCCGGCCGGACTCGCCGGCCGCGGTCGCTTCGCGGTCCTCGGTTTGCGCCGCGCGCTCGTCGGCTTCGCGCTGCGCGGCTTCGTCGGCGGTGGCCTCGCGACGCGCGCGCGCGGCCTCGACGGCCTTGTCGGCCTCAGCGACCCGCTCGCGCGCGACGACCAGCGCGGCCTGCAGCTCCGTCGCGCGCGCGCGCAACGCGTCGAGCTCGCGCAGCATCGTCTCGCGCGCGGCGCCGGCGCGTTGCGCGTCCGCGTCGAGCAAACCCAGGCGCGTCACCGAGCCGTCGCGTTCCGCGCTCAGCGCGGCGATCTGCTCGCGCAGCGCGCTCGCCGCGGCGGCGACGTCCGCCTGTTCGGACTCGACGGCCGCGATGCGTTCGCGCGCCGACGCGAGCGTGGTCTCCAGCGTGAGCCGCTGGTCGGAGAAGTCCACGTGATCGTCGGCGACGCGCTCGAGCGCGTGCAATCGCGAACCGACGTCTTCGCGCGTCGCCGCGAGCGTCGCAACGCGCGTCACCGACGTGGCGATCGCGCTGTCGAGCCGCTCGATCTCCGCGGTGAGACCTTGCAGTTGCGTGCGAACGTCCTGCAGCGCGACTTCCGCGTCCGACGCGAATGTCGTCGCCTCGTCGCGCTCCGCGCCAGCCGCGTCGAGCTCCGCCTTCGCCGCGATGCCGTCGCGTTCCATGGCCTCGAGCTGCGCGCGCAGCTGCGGGATGCGGTCGCGCAACGTCTCCGCCTGCGCGCGCCGCGCGAGAATCGAGCGCTCTTTGCGGAAGCGGCCGCCCGTGATCGCACCGCCGCCCATGATTTGGTCGCCGTCCAGCGTGACGATCGAGTCGCGGAAACCCTCGCCCCGGGTGAGCGTGATGCCGGTGCGCAGCTCGTCGACGACGAGGATGCGCCCGACCAGAAACGCGACGATGCCGCGATAGCGCGGTTCGGCGCGCACGAGCGTGTGTGCGTAGCCGATCACGCCCGGCCGGTCGCGTAGGTTGCCGAGCTCGCGGCCCTCGCGTTGCGCCAGCGTGTCGAGCGGCAAGAACGTCGCCCGCCCGAGCTCGCGCTCGCGCAGGTACGCCACCGCGGCTTCCGCGTCTTCCGACGTCTGCGCGATGATGTTGGACAAGCCCGCACCGAACGCGATGTCGAGCGCGCGCGCGTACCGCTCGTCGGTCGAGATCAGGTTCGCGACGACGCCGTGCAAGCCGCGCAAGTGGCCGCGCTGTGACGCTTCGACCACCGACTTCGTGCCGTGCGCGTGCCCTTCGAGCGCGGCCTCCAACTCCTCGATCGTGTGCAGGCGCGATTCGGCGGCGGCGATCTCCGACGCGACCTCGCGGTGGCGGCGCTGGAGATCGGCGACCCGCTCGGCGACCGCCTCACCGCGATCGCGCGCGACGCGGGCGCGCTCGCGCTGCGCGTTCGCCTCGGCTTCGTAGCGTGCGATGAGTATCTCGCGCTCGCCGAATCGCGCGCGCGCTTCGTCCGCCGCCTTGGCGTGCTCGTCACGTTCCGCCAGCGCGCTCGCGTGCTCGCGTTCGAGCCGCTCGATCTCTCCGCGCGCCGAATGGATTTGCGCGCGCCGCTCCGCTTCGCCGGCGGCGCGTTCGGCCGCGAGCGCTTCGACCGCGCGTAACTCTTGATAGACGGCGTCGAGCGCGCCGCGCGCCGCCGCGACGGCCTCGGACGCCGCGAGCTCGCGCTCGCGCGAGCCGTCGGTCTGCGCGTTCAACGGCGCGAGCCGGTCTTCGAGCGATGCGATCGCGACGCGCAACGCCTCGCGTTCGCTCTCGACGCGGTCGCGGTCGGCGATGACGGCGTTGGATTGCCGCTCGAGCCCGTCGCGCCGCGCGACGGCGGCGGCGAGGTCGGCTTCGATCCGCGCGAGCTCGGCCCGCGCCGTTTGCGCGGCTGCGCGGTTGTGGTCCAGCTCCAGCTCGATCGTGTACGTCGTCTCGCGCAGCGTCGCGATCGCGGCGCCGAGCTGCGCTGCGCGCGCGGCCGCCGCGGCGCGTTTGTTCTCGTGCTGCTCGAGCTCGGCCGCGACACGTTCGCGCTCGATGCGACGCGTCGACGACGCGCGCAGATAAGCGAGGATCTCGAGATCGCGCACGCGTGCGGTCACCTTGCGGAACCGTTTCGCGCGCCGAACCTGCGTGTCCAGCTCCGGCACGCGCCGTTCCAGTTCGGCGATCAGGTCGTTGACCCGGATCGCGTTCTGTTCTGTGGCTTCAAGCCGGCGCAGCGCTTCGTGTTTGCGCGCGAGGAACTTGCCGATGCCCGCCGTCTCTTCGAACAGCGCACGCCGCTCGGTCGGCTTCGACGACAGGATCGCGTCGATCTGGCCCTGCGACACGATCGCGTACGAGCCCGGCCCCAAGCCGGTGCCCATGAGCAGTTCGTGCACGTCGCGCAGGCGCACCGCCTCGCGGTTGATGTAGAATTCGGACTCGCCCACGCGGTACGCGCGCCGTGTGATCTGCACCTCGCCGA
This sequence comes from Vulcanimicrobiota bacterium, assembly GCA_034666305.1. Classification (GTDB taxonomy): domain Bacteria; phylum Vulcanimicrobiota; class Vulcanimicrobiia; order Vulcanimicrobiales; family Vulcanimicrobiaceae; genus Vulcanimicrobium. The sequence continues at coordinate 2,866 of JAXDMA010000097.1, read as the reverse complement.
AATCGATCGGCAGCACGCGCTCCGTGTTGTCGAACGTGAGCGACACCTCGGTCATGCCGAGCGGCTTGCGCGTGTTGTTGCCCGCGAAGATGACGTCTTCCATCTTCTGCGAGCGCAGGCTGCGCGACGACTGCTCCCCGAGCACCCAGCGGATCGCGTCGACGAGGTTGGACTTGCCGGAACCGTTCGGGCCGACGACCGCAGTGGTGCCGTCGACGAAATCGAGCGTCGTCGCCTCGGCGAACGTCTTGAAGCCGAAGACCTTCAGAGATTTGAGACGCATTCGGGTTAGATCGGCGCTCCGGGCTTGCGGGGGGGCGAGGGGCGGCGCCGCTTGTCGAGCGCGATCACCCGGCCGTCGTCCTTCGACGCGCGAGGCTCCAGGGCTTGCGGGTGGCGCTTGCGCAGCACGCTGACGGCCATCGCGGCCGCGCTGAGCTGGGCCGCCTTCTTCGAAGGGCCGATCCCTTCGCCGAGGATCTCGTCGCCGACGCGCACTTGCGAGGTGTAGCGCCGATCCTGCGGCGCGCCCTCGGCGCGGTCGATGTAGATCGGCGTGACGTGCAGCGCGGCTTGCGCGATCTCTTGCAGCGCGGTCTTCGCGTCAGGCTCCCCGGTCGCGCCTTTGTCGCACGGCGCAAGGTGCTCGCGCTCGATGAAGCGCGCGACGCGTTCGAGCTCGCACGCGCCCGCGAGGATCGCGACGAACGCCTCGAACGCATCCGCCAAGATCGTGGAGTTGTCCGAGCCGCCGCTGTTCGCCATGCCTTGACCGAGCACGACGAGCTCGCCCAGGCCGAGCCGGCGCGCCGTCGCGGCGCACGCGTCGCCGCTCACCAGCGCCGCTTTGCGGCGCGACAGCTCGCCTTCGCTGGCATCTTTGTACTTGGCCACCAGCCACCGCGCCGCGACGAAGCCGAGGATGGCGTCGCCGTAGAACTCGAGCCGCTCGTTCGACGCGCCGCCGCCTTCGCGCGACGCGCTCTCATGCACGAACGCCTGCTCCACCAAACGCACGTCGATGTCGCCCGCGCCTGCAGTCTTCAGCAACGAGCGTAGTTTTGCGCGCCGCTTCTCCCCGGCCATGGTCACGAGGCCGGCGGTTGTTCGTGCCGGGCGAACACCACCGACGTGTTGTGGCCGCCGAAACCGAAACCGTTGCTCATCGCGACCTCGACCTGCGTCTTGCGCGCGACGTTGGGGACGTAGTCGAGCGTGCACTCGGGATCGGGCACTTCGTAGTTGGTCGTCGGCGGCAGGATGCCGCGCGCGAGCGCGAGCGTCGTCGCGATGCCTTCGACCGCGCCGGCGGCCCCGAGCAGATGGCCGTGCATCGATTTGGTCGACGACACCGCGAGCTTACCGCTCGTCGCGTGCTCGCCGAAGACGCGTTCGATCGCCTGCGACTCCGCGAGATCGCCCAGCGGCGTCGACGTGCCGTGCGCGTTGACGTAGCCGACTTGCTGCGGCGTGACGCCGCTGCGGGCGAGCGCGCGTTCCATCGCAAGGATGACGCCTTTTGATTCCGGATCGGGCTGCGCGATGTGGAACGCGTCGGCGGCCTGACCGTACCCGAGCACTTCCGCATAGATGCGCGCACCGCGCGCGAGCGCGAACTCCCGCTCCTCGAGCACCAAGATGCCGGCGCCCTCGCCCAGCACGAACCCGTCGCGCTCTTTGTCGAATGGCCGCGATGCGTGCGTGGGGTCGTCGTTGCGCGTCGACATCGCTTTCATCGTGCAAAAGCCGCCCATCGCCGTCGGGATGACGGTCGCTTCGCTGCCGCCGGTGACGACCGCGACCGCTTCGCCGAGAATGATCTTGTCGTACGCCGTCGCGAGCGCGTCGTTCCCGCTGGCGCACGCCGACGCGACGGCGAACACGGGCCCGCGCAGCCCGAAGTTCATCGAGATGTGCGCGGAGGCGGCGTTGGCCATCAGCATCGGGACGAAGAACGGCGAGATGCGGTCCCACTTCTCGCCCGGACCAACCTCGAACGTCGTGTTCTCCACCGTGATGATGCCGCCGATCCCCGTGGCGACGATCGCGCCGGTCCGCGCGCGCACGTCGGGATCCTCGGGAAAGTCGGCGTCCGCGATCGCCTCGATCGCCGCGACGAGCGCCATCTGTGCGTAGCGGTCCATGCGGCGCGCCTCGCGCTTGCCCAGCAGCGCCCCCGCGTCGAAGTCCCGTACCTCCGCTGCGATGCGCGTCGTCAGCTTGTGCGCATCGAACGCCGTGGTGGGACCGACCCCGCTGCGGCCGGCGACCAGGCCATCCCAAAAGGCTTCGCGGCTGTTCCCCAGAGGCGTGACGGCGCCCAGGCCGGTGATGACGACGCGGCGTTTCTCCAAAACGCAATCCGGTTCTACGGGTCTACTTCCAGGCCTCCGGCCCGGCGGCGAAGCGGTGGGAGCAAGCCAAGCAGCTAAGCGTTCGCCGGACTACGGCACACCGAGATGCGCTTCAGCCAGGGTTGTATTGTCCCGATCGATCGTGCGCAGCCAAAATCTCCCTGCCGGAAGCATCAGCACTTTGCGATCGGACGGCGCGGTGATCACCACCTGATCGGCCGGAATGGCCGACGCGCGGTCTCCCTCCCTGAACGCCTGCACGAGTCGCATCCCGCGTCCGACCCAAAGCTCGGGCGGAATCAGCGCGGGCTTCCGGCCGAGCGCCTCGCGCATCCAATCCGGACGACCATCTTCTACCGTGATGCGCGGCCAGAAAATGTAAGCGTCGAATGAGCTCGAGCCCAACAGGCGGCCTTCCCGTGCGCTCACGAAGATCGTGGGCTGTTTCACGAGCCCGCGCGACGTAGCGAAACGATAGAGCGGATCCTCTTCCTCAGCCGTCACTCGCTGGC
>JAXDMA010000096.1:0-2905 GCA_034666305.1 Vulcanimicrobiota bacterium | reverse complement strand
AATGCTCGCCCAGTAGATGTTGATCCGATCGATCTCCTCGACGGTCGCCTCGCCGACGGCCCATGCGACGCACGTCGACTTGATCTCCGCGGCGAGCGATTCGCGCAGCTCCGGCGGCACCTGCTTGCAATCGTTGAGGCCGCGCAGCCGCAGCGGGCCATCGGTGACCACGCACGCGGCGACGACGGGTCCGGCCAGCGGGCCGCGCCCCACCTCGTCGATGCCGCCGACGAGCAGGTAACCCGACGCGCGCGCACGCTCCTCGTACGCGTGCAGCCGGTCGAGGCGGCGGCGTTCGCGCTGCGTCGCGTTGCGCTGTTTGCGGCTCTTCTCGGCCGTCGTCACGACGCGGGCTCCGGCCGCTCGAACGTGATCCGGCCGAACTTGCCGTCGTTGAAGTCTTTCAAATATGCTCCGGCGGCGTTGTGCAAGTCGATGTCGCCGCCGCGGCGTGCGAAACCGCGTGCGCGCGCGAACGTCTCGAGGGCGGGGACGTCGGATTGCGGACGGTGCTCGTGCGACCACGCGGCGAAGCGCTCGATCACCTCTTCGGGATCGAACCGTGCGCGCGGAAGCGCCCCGGTCAAAGCGAGCTGCCACTGCGCTTCCGGCGTCGCGATCTTCGGAACGAGAATTCCCGGCGTGTCCATCACTTCGAGTTTCGGTGCAACGCGGAACCACTGGAGCGAGCGCGTGACCCCGGCCTTGTCCTCCGCTTTTGCCGCGGTTCGGCGCAGCAGGGCGTTGATGATCGAGGATTTGCCGGTGTTCGGGATGCCCACCACCATCGCCCGCGTCGTCCCATGGCCGGCGACGAATGCCGCGAGCTCCGCCGCGATCCGCTTCACCGAACCTTGATCCTTGCCGTTCACCGCGATGGCGGTCCGGCCGTGCGCGTGGTGCCACGCCAGCCATTCACGCGTCGCGTGCGGATCGGCAAGGTCCTCGCGCCCCAAGATCACCAGGCGCGGCTTGCGCGCGGCGAGCCGGTCAAGTGCCGGATTCGACGACGCGCGCGGCACGCGCGCGTCGAGCACCTCGACGAGCACGTCGACGATCGCGAGCCGCTCCCCGAGCTTGCGCATCGTGGTCGCCATGTGGCCGGGGTACCACTGGATCGTCGCTTGCAGGGACGTGGGCGCTTTGACGGCCGCGTCGTCGTCGGGCATCAGATCGTCCGCGGCGGCCAGATGCCGACCAGCGCTTTGCCGACGACGTCGCCGTCGCGCAGGACGCCCCACGTGCGCGAGTCGTCGCTCTCGGCGCGATTGTCGCCGAGCACGTAATACGCGTGCGCCGGGACCGTGACCGCGGCTGCGCTGCGCCGGTCGTTGAAGCGCACGTACGGCTCGGCCAGCGGCCGTCCGTCGATGCTCACGACGCCTTCGCGAACCTCGACTCGCTCACCGGGAAGGCCGACGACGCGCTTGATGTACGTCTCAGGATTGGGCGCGTCGTGCCGAAACGCGATCACGTCGCCTCGGCCAATCGCTCCGAACTTGTATGCCAGCGTATTGATCAGCACGAGCTCGCCGGCGTGTACGCGCGGCTCCATCGAGAGACCGTCGACCGGTGACGTTCGCATGAAGAACGCCGTAGCGATCAGGAGCAGCACCGCAAGCTGCGCGGACAGCGAAACGATCGTCCGCGTCTTCGCCACGGACGGCTACGTTCGACGGCGCTAGTGGAGAATCCTAATCCGGTTCAACGGCCAGAACAACAGGAACGCGTGGCCGGTGAACGAGGCCTTCTCACCCTTGCGCTGGCCGGAGAAATACGTGCCGCCGGTCTGCGCGCAACCCCAGGCGTGCGAGTCCTGCGAGTTCGTGCGGTGGTCGCCGAACATGATGTAGCACTCGGCGGGCAGGCGGTCCGGAGCGCTCCACTTCTCGCGCGGCGGGATGTTCGCCACCGCGGGATCGAGCGGCGTTCCGTCGACGTAGATCCCGTAGTTCTTGACCTCGAGCTCGTAGTTCTGACGGTCGTAGATGTACGGCTCGACGAGCGCGACGCCGTTGCGGTACACGGTGCCGTCGTGCACGCGCAGCTGATCGCCGGGCAGACCGATCGTTCGCTTGATGAAATCGTTGGGGCTGATGATCGGCGGCGGGAACACGACGATGTCGCCGTGGTGCGGCTTGGTGAAGCGATATTCGAACTCGTTGACCAGGAGCACGTCGGATATCTGCAGCGTCGGCTCCATTGAGCCGCTCGGGATGAAGAACGTCCGCACGACGAACGTGATCAGGAAGAGCGCGACGAGCCCGGCGACGATGAACGCGTCGAGGTACTCGCGTATCACGGTGCGCGTCGACGGTCCCGGTGCGGTCTCGACGCCGGGCCCGGCCGGCGTTCGATCGGTGCGAAGGCTGATCGCAACGCGGATGATCGCGAAGACCGCGATCAGCGCGAGCAGTTCGAGCGGGGTCACGGGAAGACCGCCTTACTTGGCGGTCTTGCGCTCCGTCTTGCGGTCGACTTTGCGCTCCTTGATGCGCGCGGCCTTACCGACCTTGTCGCTCAAGTAATAGAGGCGCGAGCGGCGGACGATGCCGCGCTTGGAAACTTCGATGCGGTCGACGCGCGGGCTGTGCAAGAGGAACGAGCGCTCCACGCCGACGCCGTGTGCGACGCGCCGGACGGTGATCGTTTCGGCAAGGCCGCCGTCTTGGCGCACCGTGACGACGCCTTCGAACATTTGAATGCGCTCTTTGCCGCCCTCGACGACCTTGGAGTAGACCTTGACGGTGTCGCCCGGGCGGAAGTCCGGGACGGAAGGCTTCTCCTGTTCCTTCTGGATCAGGTCGAGTACGTTCATGACAGCTCTCTGACGAACAGCGAAAGCGCCGCACGGGGGCGGCGGGCAACCCCGGTAGTGTACCATGGCGCCCCTACCCGGGCAAGG